>DAIOGR010000042.1:0-11801 GCA_036745155.1 Gaiella sp. | reverse complement strand
TACATCTTCTACGGGTTCGAGTCGGCCGGCGACATCGCCGAGGAGACGAAGGACGCGGGCCGGCAGATCCCGAAAGCGATGCGCTGGGCGCTCATCTGGGGCGGCATCTCGTCGTTCATCCTCATCGCAGGGCTTCTGCTCGCGATGCCGTCCCAGGATCCGGTCAAGGCGACCGTCGACGGCGGCGGCGTGCCGTTCATCCTCGGGCAGCTCTCTCCCGCCATGCAGGATTTCCTGCTGCTCCTGATCATCTTCGCCTTCTTCTCCTGCGGCACGTCCGTCCAGGGCGCGGGCGCCCGGCTCGGCTTCTCGTACGCGCGCGACGGCGCACTCCCTGCGTCGGCGTGGCTCGCCAAGGTCAACCGGCGATTCAAGACGCCGGTCAACTCCCTGGTCTCGGGCGCTCTCATCACGACGCTGTTCGTCTTCCTCGTCTACTACTCGCCCGGCGAGGACAAGCACATCTGGTTCGTCACCTACCCCGCGAACGTCAACGCTCTCCTCGCGCTCGTGTCCTTCGGGGTCAGCGGGATCTACCTCTCGTTCCTCCTCACCGTCATTGCCGCGATCGTCGCCCGGAGCCGCGGCTGGGTCCCGGAGGGAAGCTTCCGGCTCGGCAAGTGGGCCTGGCCCGTCCTCATCGTGGCCGCGGGGTATCTCGGCTTGATGCTGGTCAACGTCGTGTACCCGTCCGGCCTCAGCAGCCCGCGCGGCTACTTCAACATCGACTGGATCACGCTCCTCGTGATGTTCGTGATCGCGGTCGTCGGGGCGGTCTACTTCCTCGTCGCGCGCCCGGACAAGAAGGTCGGCCGGCACGTGCACGACGACCTGGAGCCGACCGGCGCCGAAAGGCACGGGTGACGCTGGGCAGCAAGCAGGGCGACGGTCGGCGGAGCCCCCCGGGAGGCCCCAGCCTCCGCGGCTCGTGCGGCGCCGGTTCCGGCGGGCTAGATCATGCGGTCGTTCGATCAGCCGCCCCTCTCCCGCCGCCGCGCCCGTGCAGGAAGTGTCACGGCCGACACACTCCGAGTGTCACGGCCGTGACAGACGCGTGCCGTGCGAGCCCCTACCGTCAGGAGGTGACCCCGTCGTCGTTCGAGGAGCCGAGATGAGACAGGTCGCCGCCGCGCTGATGGCCGCGAGAATCGTCACTCCACCGTCCCAGCAGGCGAGCCCGATGGACGCGCCGCCCGACGCCCCGGCAGCGGGCTGGAGGCCGGCGCGCCGCCGCAGAGCCTGGCGCCGGGCCAACGCCGCGTCACGGACGTGGAAGCCCACGCACGCGGACGGCTAGCCCGCCAGGCGAGAGCACCCGGATACGACGGCGCTCCCATCGCCACGACGCCTCGGCCTGCTCTTCGCGCAGCACCCTGCTGACGTGACGCGGGGGTGACCGGCCAGCTCGGCGAGGTGTCCTCCTGGGCCGTGACGGCGCGCGCCGTGCGTAGCTGGTCTCCACACTCACGCTGACTGCCGCTCCCTTGTGTGCGAGACGGTCGAGGGCGTACAAGTGGGGTATTCGACTCGTGGAGCCCTCGGACTGGCGCGTGAAGGCGGCCCGGCAGACCCGTGGAGCCGTCTTGCTGGTCGCCCTCGCGCTCGGTGCCGCAGGCCTCGCCACGGGCGCCTTCGCCGGTCGTCAGGTCAGCTCGCCTGTCCGGGATTCAGCTGGGAGCGAGAGCGCAGGCCTAGGCCTCGCACGGTCCCCGTATCTCGGCGTTGCGTGCCCGCTCAGCAACACCACCAGATGTGGCCGGGTTGGCATCGCGGTCTGGACGGCGAGGCGCGCCAGCAGGGTGAGCGCGGTCCTCGGCGGCGTAACCGTGCGTCTGCAGCCACCTGCACAAGGCCGCGACTACTGGCAGGCTTTCGTGCGTCTCGACCTCGAGCAACTGGGGATTCCGCAGTACTGGCGGGGATCGAGACCCACGAGGACGCTCAACCTTGCCCTGACCATCTACTACCCCGCCCGGATCGCCAGGGGAGCCCTCCCGCTCCTGCTCCATCCCGGCTGGGGCTAGAGAGGCCCACTCCGGCAGTCGCTCGGGCCGGCCTTGACGAGCTCTCGTTGCGCCTCCATGTCTGCGCGGGCGGCCTCTCTGGCTGGAGAGCAGGGCCTTCCGGACTCGCCGGGCTACGACTCCCAGCCGAGGTAGGGCGCCGCGCCCCGCTTCAGCAGGCCGCGGGCGATGATCAGCCGCTGGATCTCGCTCGTTCCCTCCCAGATTCGGTCGACGCGCAGCTCCCGGTAGAAGCGGGCGGCTGCGAAGTCGTGCATGTAGCCGCGGCCGCCGAAGATCTGCACCGCGCGGTCAGCGACCCGGCCCGCCATCTCGGACGCGTACAGCTTCGCCATCGACACCTTGCCGTGCACCACCTTGCGGTCGGCCAGCGTGTCGAACGCGTGCGCGGCGTGGTAGGTGAGCATCCGCGCCGCGAGCAACTCGGTGAGCGAGTCGGCCAGCGGGAAGGAGACGCCCTGGTACTCGGCGATCGGCGCTCCAAACGCGACGCGCTCCTGTGCGTACGCCGTCGCCTCGTCGAGCAGGCGCCCTGCCGCACCGCAGCAGCGCGCCGCGATGAAGAGGCGCTCCACGAGGATCCACTCCTTCGCCCCGGCGTCGCCGCTCGCGGGCACGCGGTTTGCCTCGGGCACGCGGCAGTCGCGGAGCACGATCTCGGGATGGTGGTCGAGGTACGGGTCGTGCAGGAACCGTGGTGTGCGCTTGATCTCGAGCCCGGGGGTGCCGGGCTCGACGAGAAAGAGCGTCTGCTCGTCGCCGGTCACGGCGGCGACGATGTAGAAGCCCGGGTCGCCCTCGCTCGTGACGAACCACTTCTCGCCGTTCAGGATCCAGTCGTCGCCGTCCCGAACCGCGGTTGCCTGCAATCCCGACAGGTCCGAGCCCGCGCCCGGCTCGGTCAGCGCCCAGGCCTCCCGGTACTCGCCGCGCACGATCGGCATCACGTACCGCTCGATCTGATCGGGGGTGGCGATCTCGAGCAGCTCCCGCGGCCCGCGGTCGACGACCGCGAAGCCGAGCCCGTTCGTCGCCTTGCCCGACTCCTCCTCGAGCGCGACCTGGCCGAGCATCGACAGGTTCTGCCCGCCCTGCTCCACGGGCATGTTCAGCATCGCGAAGCCCTCCGCCCGCGCCTTCGCCCGTAGCGTGTCGACCTTGTCCGGGTCGATCGCGTTGCGCTCGACGATTCGCTGCTCGAGCGGGTAGACCTCGGCCTCGACGAAGCGGCCGACCCGCTGCTTCAGGTCGCGGATCTCTGCGGGGAGCTCGGGGACGATCACGGACGAACCTCCTGGGCGGGACGCCAACTGACCGTACGGTCAGGATTCGACCCCGGAGACTACGCCATCGCACGGAGGATTGCCGACACCTCGCCGGCGGCGCGCAGGCCGCTCTCGAGCGCGCCGTCCATCAGCGCCCGGTTTCCGCCCGCCGTGTGCTCGCCGCAGGCGTGGAACACACCGGCCGGCCGCCACGCATCCGGGGGCGGCGCGGCGCAGGAATAGGCTGCCCCGACCCACGGGTCGTCGTCCCACGTCGAGAGCACCGCCTGCTCGGGTGCGAGGGCGAGATCCGGTCGCAGCCGGGCGAGCGAGGCGAGCCACGCGCCGGCGCCGCGCTCGACCTCGAGCCGCCTGAGCGCAGGCGCCGAGCCGGCGAACGCATGAACCACCGGCTGCACCTCCCCGTCGCCGGTGGCGGTCCACGTCCAGTAGCGCTCGGGGACGGAGAGCACCGCACTCGGAGGTGCGGGAGCCGCGAGCGGGACGAACAGCTTGGCCGCGTGCCCGTACTCGACGGCCGCGTACGCGGCGCGGAGCGACTCGGGCAGGGGAGGGTCGAATTCGATCCGGCCGATCACGCTCGCAGGGACGGCGAGCACGATCCGGTCGGCCTCCACCGCGCCGCCGCCCGCGTGAACGAGGACGCCGGTCGGGCTCCATTCCACGCGCTCCACCGGGCTCGCAAGGCGCACGGCGTCCCCGAGCCGGTCTGCGAGGGCGAGCGCCACGCGCTGGTTGCCCCGGGCCACACTCGGCGAGACGTCGCCCGAGTGGGCGGCCAGGCCGGCGAGGGTGGCGGCCTCCACCCGGTCTGCCGTGGCGGCGCACGACACCTCGAGGCGCGCCTGCACCGCCTCGCGGGCGCCGGCGTCGAGCGAGAGCCGGTTCAGCAGCTCGGCGGCCGAGACGCCGTCGAGCCCGGGCACGGCCACCGCCGCCGCGATCTCGGTGAGCGCGGCTCGCAACCGCGGCCCATCGACCCCGATACCTCCGCGCGGCTCGCGCTCCCCGTAGCGCATGCCCTTGTCCCACCAGCCCAGGCCGAAGCGGTCGACGTACGTCCGGATCGTGTCGTTGCCGGGCAGGACGAACTCGGCGCCCAGCTCGACGACGGCGCCGTTCCCGAGCTCCTGCGACCAGACCCTGCCGCCCACCCGGTTGCGCGCCTCCAGTACCGTGACGTCGACGCCCTCCCGGGCGAGAGCGTCCGCGGCGGCGAGGCCCGCGAAGCCGGCTCCGACGATTACGACGTGCGCGGTCAGTGTCAGCCGCCCGAGCGCGCCCGCTCGAACGCCTCGCGCTCCGGGTCGGTCAGCGGCCGGGAGCGGCCCGTCGCCGGGTCACGCGCCACGAGCACCGCCTCCGCCTCCGCCGACAGCTCGCCGTCCCGCGTTCGGATCTCCTCGCGCAGGGTGACGCTCGAGCGCCCGACGCGGTCGACGGCGCAGCGGACGACGACCTCGTCGTCGTCCTGGGTCAGCTCGCGGCGGAAGTCGATCGCCACGCGGGCCAGCACGTAGTCCCAGATGTCTCCCACGTCGGCGAGCACCTTCTCGGCGAGCTCGTCCCGGCACTCCTCCAGGTAGGTCGCGTAGACCGCGTTGTTGACATGGCGGTACGCGTCGACGTCGCGCCAGCGGATCTCGATGCGCTTCTCGTGCACGGTGCCGGCGATCCTACGCGCCGGGACGCTTGACTTCACGGTCAGGACCGGGATTCAATCCCGGCCAGTCCATGGCGCACCCGAAGGACAGACCGGGTCTCAGCCGCCGCCGGCTCCTGCAGGGCGCTGCGGGGGGAGCGCTCGGGGTCGGCGCGCTCGGCGCGCTCGCCGGCTGCCAGAACACGACGACGCCGATCGGCACCTGCGAGGGGGGAGCGGACTCCCCGCTGGTCGTCGCGAAGCCGACGGGGCCGGGTGGGCTGCCTCTGCCGCGGCCCGACAACAGCGTCACCTGGGCGATCCAGGCGGACAACCAGCCGCTCCCCGAGGGCAGGACGCCCGAGCGGGGGCCGCTGAAGGTCTACAACTACCCGGACTACCTCGACCCCGTCGTCCTCAAGCGCTTCCAGAGGAAGCACGGCGTCAAGGTGGAGGTGGCGACGTACAACTCGTCCGACGAGGCGATCGCGAAGCTCGCGGCGGGAGCCGTCAGCTTCGACGTGATCGTGGGGCTCTCGGGCTCCAACATCGTCAACCTGATCGCGCAACAACTGCTGCAGCCGCTCAACCACGCCTACCTGCCGAATCTCGAGAAGAACGTCTGGCCGGAGCTCCGTGACCCAGCCTACGACCGCGGCAGCAGGTTCACCGTTCCCTACGTCGTCTGGTCGGACGGCATCGGCTGGCGCAACGACAAGCTCACGACGGACATCGCTGCCATGGACGTCCCGTGGGACGTCTTCTGGGAGTCCTCACCCTATCGCGGCAAGGTCGGGCTCCTGGACGACAAGCGCGACGCGCTCAGCCTGCCGATGATGCGCGACGCCATGCGCGCGGGCACCCGTCCGGACGTCAACACCGAGGATCCGGCGATCGTGGCGCAGGCGGGACGTGACCTCAAGGAGCTCACGCGGATCGCGAACATCAAGGTGGCGATCACCGACTACCAGACGCTGCCGGAAGCGAGGACGTGGCTCCACCACTCGTGGTCGGGCGACCTGCTGGGAGGGGCGTTCTACTACATGCCGAAGGGGGTCAAGCCGGACGTTCTCTCCTACTGGGCGCCCGAGCGCAACGGCGTCGTCCAGAACGACTTCTTCTGCATCGGCCGCACGTCGTCGAACCCCGCGCTTGCGCATGCCTTCATCGACTTCTTCCTCGACGAGACGAACGCGTACGACAACTTCGTCAACTTCACGGGCTACACGCCGCCCCAGAACGGGATCGACGCGCAGACGCTCCTCGACCAGGGCTTGATCCCGAAGAGCCTCGAGCGGGCCGTCGTCCGCCCCGAGCAGTTCGCCTTCAACCAGGAGCTCCTGCAGCTGAGCGTGGCCGGCGAGCGGCTCTGGGACCAGGCCTGGTCGAAGTTCAAGGCCGGGTAGGATGATGGGCTCCCGTTGGACCTGGCGGCTGCTCGCGCTCCCCGGCGTCGCGTGGCTCAGCGTCTTCTTCCTCGTCGCCCTCTACGCCGTCGTCAGCGTCGCCTTCGGCAACCAGAACACGCTCTCCGAGCCCGTCCCGTTCTGGAACCCGCTGGACTGGAACGTCGGTTACGTGCTCACCGTGCTCCGGGACATCGGCAGCGGCGGCCAGTACCTGACCGTCTTCCTGCGCACCTTCCTCTTCGTCGGGGTCGCGCTCGCGCTGTCGCTCGCGATCGGCTACCCGGTCGCCTACTACGCCGCACGCCATACCGGGCGCTGGCGTGGGCTCGTCCTGCTCGCCCTCGTGCTGCCGTTCTGGATCAACTACCTGATGCGCATGCTCGCGTGGATCAACCTGCTCGGTCCGGGCGGTTGGGGCACGATCGTGCTGCACGACGTCGGCATCGAGCGGCTGTTCATCTGGCTCGGCCTGCTCTCCGAGCGCGGAGGCTGGCTCGACGGCCAGCCGACGACCGTGATCATCGCGCTCGTCTACGGCTACGTGCCGTTCCTGATCCTGCCGCTCTTCGCCTCGCTCGACCGCATCGACCAGCGGCAGATCGAGGCGGCGCGCGATCTCGGTGCCAGCCCCTTCCAGGCGTTTCGGCGGGTGACGCTGCCGCTCTCGCTGCCGGGGATCCTCGCGGGCTCCGTGCTGATCGCGCTGCCCATGTTCGGCGACTACTACACCCCGGATCTCGTCTGCGCCTCGGCGAAGTGCAACATGATCGGGAACCAGATCGACCAGTTCACGCGCCAGGGCTCGGAGAAGGTGACCGGCGCCGTGCTGACGCTCCTCCTCGCCCTCGTGCTGCTCGTCCTGATGGCGTACTACCTGCGCTCGACGCGGAGCGCCGATGCCGACCTCCGGGCGGGTGAGGCGTGAGCAGGCTCCGGAACCCCTGGGGCCGGCCGCGGGGACTCGTGCTGGTGACCGCCGTGTACGTCTTGTGGTCGATCGTGCCGGTCGCCGTCGCGATCCTGTTCGCGTTCAACGACGGGCGCTCGCGCACGACGTGGCAGGGCTTCTCGACCCGCTGGTTCACGGGGGCCACCGGCAGCGTGTTCCACGACGCGGCCCTGCAGAGCTCGCTCAAGCACACGCTGCTCCTCGGTGTCCTGTGCGTGCTCGTGGCGACGCCGCTCGGGGTCGCGCTCGCCCTCGGGCTGCAGCGGTGGCGCGGGGCGGGCTCGGGCTCCGTCAACACCGTCATGCTCCTGCCCCTCGTCACCCCGGAGATCGTGATGGGCGTGGCGCTGCTGCTGCTGTTCCTGAAGATCTTCCCCGGCATCGGGCTCGGCACGACGGCTCAGGTGATCGGCCAGGTGACCTTCACGCTCTCGTACGTGGTCGTGATCGTGCGTGGTCGCCTCGTCTCGATCGGGCGCGACTACGAGGAGGTGGCGGCCGACCTGGGGGCGCCGCCCCGCGACCAGCTGCTCCGCGTGCTCCTGCCGCTCCTCGCTCCGGCGATCGTCGCGAGCGCGGCCGTCGTCTTCGCGATCTCGATCGACGACTTCGTGGTGACGCAATACCTGTCGAGCGACGCAAGCACCACCACGGTGTCGATGCTCCTCTACTCGAGCGCCCGCGGCGCGCCGACACCCGCTCTCAACGCGCTCGCCACTGTCGCGCTCGTGATCACGCTCGCCACGCTCGCCCTGGCCTTCTTCGTCTACCGGCGCTTCGCCGGCGGCAGCGACGCCGCCGTCGCCGCCGCCCTGGAGGTGTGAGCCGGTGCAAGGAGAGGTTCGCCTGGAGGGGTTGACGAAGCGGTTCCCCGACGAGGTCGTCGCCGTCGACGGCATCGACCTGACGATGCCGCCCGGCGAGTTCTTCACGATGGTCGGCCCGTCCGGCTGCGGCAAGACCACGACGCTGCGGATGATCGCCGGCTTCGAGCGCCCCACGAGCGGTCGCATCCTGCTCGACGGCCTCGATGTCGCCCAGATCCCGCCGCACAAGCGGAGCGTCAACACCGTGTTCCAGAGCTATGCGCTCTTCCCCCATCTGGACGTGGCCCGCAACGTCGAGTTCGGGCTCAAGTACAAGCGGCTCACCAAGCAGGAGCGCCGCCTGCGGGTCGCGGAGGCGCTCGACCTCGTTCAGCTCGGCGGTTATGCCGGCCGCCGGCCGTCGCAGCTCTCGGGCGGCCAGCAGCAGCGCGTGGCGCTCGCCCGCGCGCTCGTGCTGACGCCACGCGTGCTCTTGCTCGACGAGCCGCTCGGCGCGCTCGATGCGCGGCTGCGGAAGGATTTGCAGGTCGAGCTGAAGGCGCTCCAGGCCGAGCTCGGGATCACGTTCGTCTTCGTCACCCACGACCAGGAGGAGGCGCTCACGATGAGCGACCGCGTGGCCGTGATGAGCGCCGGCCGCGTCGAGCAGGCAGGCACGCCGCGCGAGGTGTACGAGGAGCCGGCGACCGTGTTCGTAGCGGACTTCCTGGGTGTCTCGAACCTGATCACGGCCGAGGCGGAGGCCGACGGCGAAGGCTGCGCGCTCCGGATCGGCGAGCGGAGTCTGCGCGCAGCCCGCGGCGACACAGGGGCACGCGGCGAGGTGAAGGCGATGATCCGCCCGGAGCGGATCGGCGTCGAGGCACAGGATGCGCCGGGCGAGAACCGGCTGCCGGGCATGGTCGAGCGCGCGGTCTACGTGGGCACGGCCCACGAGCTGCACGTGCGCCTCGTCGGCGGCGACCTGGTGAAGGCGACGATCCCGAACGACGGGTCGGTGCCCGCCTTCGCGCAGGGGGCGCCGGTGACGCTGCACCTGCCTGCCGACGCCGTACGCGTGCTCGCGCCGCGCCCCGGCTGACCGGGCCGTTACCCGGCGAGCTCGCGCTGCAGTGCGCCCAGCAGCAGTCGGCGGGCGTCCTCTCGGGTGGCGAGGCCGACGTAGAGCAGGGCGTCGAACCCGTCGGCCGCGGCAGCGAGCCGCCAGCCCGCGTCGGCCGCGTTCACCCTCTTCGGCACGGAGCCGTCGCTGCGCCCTTCCTCCACGAGCGCGACGATGCGCTCGAGCCAGGCACGGTAGTAGTGCTCGACGAGGGGTCGCAGGTCGTCGTCGAAGCGCAAGGTGCTCCAGACCTCGTTCCACAGCGCGCGCTGCTCCGAGAAGTGCGACTTCGGGTCGACGGTGACGAGCAACACATGCTTCAGGCGGGCGGCCCCCGTACGCAGGCCGCGGAGCTCCTCGTCGAGTGCTTCCTCCCAGCGCGTCTCGGAGAAGACGAGCGCGTTCCGCAGCAGCTCCTGGCGGGTGGCGAAGTAGTAGTGCACGAGCGCCTTCGAGATCCCCGCTTCCCGGGCGACGCTCGCCATCCGCAGGCCGTGTGCGCCGTCGCGGACGACGACGCGGCAGGTGGCCTCGAGGATCGAGGCGACCCGTTCCGTCTGGGGTTGGGCACTCACGGCGGACATCTGCCCTATCTTGACCGATACGCGAGATCGTGGATATCCTGACTGACCGGACAGTCAGGACGACCCGAGCGAGGAAACGGAGACGATGAGCGCGACCCAGGCCGGATCCGTCGCAGGGCTGCCGCCGCTCGAGCACCCGCTCGAGGACGGGTGGACGCTGCCCGCTGCGTGGTACACGGACGACGGCGTAGCCGAGCGCGAGCGCGAGCGCATCTTCGCCCGTGGCTGGCAGTACGCAGGCCCGGCCGAGCAGGTTGCCGAGCCGTCGTCCTTCTTCGCCACGCAGGCAGGCCATGTGCCCGTCGTCGTCACGCGCGACCGCGAGGGCGTGCTGCACGCATTCGTCAACGTCTGCCGCCACCGCGCCTACACGGTGGCGCGCGAGTCGGGCTGCCGCGAGACGCTGCAGTGCGCCTACCACGCCTGGACCTACGAGCTCGACGGCACGCTGCGCAAGGCGCCGCGCTCCGAGAGGGAGGAGGGGTTCGATCCCGCGGACTTCTCCCTGCTTCCCGTCGCCGTCGGCACGTGGGGGCCCTTCGTGTTCGTCAACCCCGATCCTCAGGCAAGCCCGCTGGCCGAGACGCTGGGCGCCCTGCCGGAGATCGTCGCTCGTAGCGGCCTCGACTTCTCCACCCTGCGCTTCCACTCCCACCACGAGTGGCCGATCGAAGCGAACTGGAAGGTGGCGCTGGAGAACTACCTCGAGTGCTACCACTGCCCGACCGCGCACAAGGCCTTCAGCAAGCTCATCGACGTCGACGCCGACGCGTACGCGCTCTCGGTGGCGCCCACCTTCTCGAGCCAGATCGGCCCCGTGCGCCCGTCGGCGCTCGCCGGCGACGGCTCGGCGCCGTACCTGCCCACGGGGGAGATCGTGCACTCGCAGTTCCATCTCATCTGGCCGAACACCACCATCAACATCGTCCCCGGCCCCCAGAACATCTCGATCGAGCGGTGGGTTCCCGACGGGGTCGGTCGCACGATCGAGGTGACCGACTACTGGTTCGGCGCCGACGTGCCCCCCGGCCTGATCGACGAGGTGCTGGCCTTCGACGCCGAGGTCGGGGGCGAGGACACCGACCTCGTCGTCTCCGTCCAGGCGGGGCTCGGGTCGGGCGCCGTCTCGCAGGGACGCCTGATGCGCGAGAGCGAGCAGCTGATCGCCGACTTCCAGGCACGCGTGCACGCGGCGCTCGCCTGAGCGAGCCGGCCGGGCGGCCCGCCGAGCCTGCTGCTGGTCGAGCCGCTACGTTCTCGCTGATGCGGGAGTCTCCGGAGCCGGCTGTCGTCACCTGGGCTCCCGGCCGCGTGAACCTGATCGGCGAGCACACCGATTACAGCGGCGGTCTCGTGCTCCCGGTCGCGATCCAGTACGGGATCACGCTCGAGGTGCTCTCCGACGCCGAGGCGATCACCCTCACCTCGAGCGGCTACGGGCGCGCCGAGACCTTCGCCGCCGACGGCAGTGGCCCGGCCGCGCCGGGATGGGCGCGGTACGCGCAAGCGGTCGCCGTCGAGCTGGCCCTGGCGGGGAGGCCGCCGGTCGGTCTCACCGGGTCACTGGCCTCCGATCTTCCGGCCGGATCGGGCCTGTCGTCGTCCGCCGCCCTCGAGGTTGCCGTCGCGCTCGCGCTCTGCGCGGTCGCCGACTTCGAGCTCGAGCCGCTCGAGCTCGCTCTGGCGTGCCAGCGCGCCGAGCTGCGTGCGGTCGGGGTGCCGTGCGGCATCCTCGACCAGGCCGCCTGCGTGCTCGGGCGTGCCGGCGCTGCGATCCTGCTCGATTGCGCCACGCTCGAGCACCGGCTCATCACGGTGCCGCCCGGGGCCGGTCTGCTGATCGTCGACTCCGGCGTCGAGCGAAGCCTCGAGAACACGGCGTACGGCGAGCGCAGGGCCCAGCTCGAGCACGCCCTCGCACTCGTCGGCGCCGGGCGCTCCACGGAGGTGGACGTCTCGGCCCTGGACGACCTCGACG
>DAIOGR010000041.1:5051-11886 GCA_036745155.1 Gaiella sp. | reverse complement strand
GTCATGACCGTCTGGATTCTCGCCGGCGCGCTGGGCGTCTCGGCCCTGGCGCTGCTCGCTCTCGCCTACGCGTTGCACCGTGCGCGTGCGAGGGCGGCCGCGACCGACGAGCTCGTCGCCTCGGCCCGGGAGCGCATCCGGGCCGCAGTCGAGGAGGAGACGGCAGCGCACGTCGACGAGATCCGGCGCGTTCTCTCGCGCGAGCGGGCGGACGCCGTCTCGCAGCTCGCAGCCGAGGAGCGCCGGCTCGGTGAGGAGCGGCGCGCGGAGTTCGCGGAGCGGGAGCGCCGCGCCGGCGAGGGGCTGGCCGACACGCTGGCGCTCGCCGAACGGCGGCTGGAGGAGAGGCTGCGCGGCTTCGCGGATGACCTCGAGCGCGCCCAACGGCACCTCGAGGCCCAGCTCGCGCGCCTGGCGCAGCGCCAGGAGCAGTCCATCGCCGAGGTGGAGGCACGGATCCAGGCGGAGGCAGACGAGCTCGGCTTCACCTCCGACGAGCAGCGCAAGGCGGTGGTGCGGCTGCGCGAGGAGCTCGAGCGCGCTGCCGGCACGGCCGTCACCGAGGCGCTCGACGACCTCGAGGCGCACACCTCCGAGCGCCGCCGCGCGATCGAGGAGATCACGGAGCGCCTGCGGGCACGAGAGGCGGCGATCGCCGAGGGGATCGACCGTGCCGAGACCGACGCTCGGGCCCGTCTCGAGCAGACGCTGCTCGAGTTCGAGCGGCGACAGACGGAGCGGCTCGAGCGGGTGACGGAGCGGGAGATCGAGCGTCACGCGCTGATCGCCGCGACCGCCTTCGACGAGCGGATGCGGGAGATCCGCGAGGACACGGCGACCCGTTTCGCACGGGAGCTCGACCGCGCTGTGGAGGTGCTCTCCCGCGACGAGCTCGCCCGGCGGCTGGACGAGCCCGCATAGCCGGCCGGCCAACATTTTCCGGAAGGGAACGTCGTAGCGATCACGAATCCCCCGGGCACAGATGGCCGAGACGACCGAGACACCCGTCGAGTTTGGAGGCGAACAGGCCAAGGTGGAGGGCTGGCGCCTCCACGTCCTGATCGAAGCCGGCTTCCCACTCCCCCTCGCGGAGAAGCTGGCCGCGAGCGAGGCCGACCTCCACACGTGCGTCGATCTCGTGCGCCAGGGCTGCAGCCCCCTCACCGCCACCGAGATCCTCCTCTAGCGAACATCTAGGCTGCGACCATGACGGTCGAGGCGACGCTCTACGGCGACCGCAAGGTGTTCAGCGTGGCGGCCTTCAACCGCGGCGTCTCGCTCTGGCTGAGACGCCTCCCGGAGCTGTGGGTGGAGGGCGAGGTGACCGAGCTGCGCCGCAACGAGGCGTGGGCGAACGTCTTCTTCACGTTGAAGGACCCCGCCTCCGGAGCGTGCCTTTCCGCCACCATGCCGCGACGTCGTTTCGACGCGTTGGAGCTCGGCCTCTGCGACGGCGAGACCGTCCAGGTCCAGGGACGCTCCGAGCTGTACGAGGCGAAGGGAGAGCTCGGATTCCGCGTCACCACGATCGAGCGCGTCGGCCTGGGCGAGCATCTCGCCGCGCTCGAGCGCCTGAAACGGGCACTCGCTGCCGAAGGCCTCTTCGCGACCGAGCGGAAGCGCCGCCTGCCCCGCTTCCCGCGGGCGATCGGCGTGCTCACCGGGGCCGATGCGGCCGCCCGCGGCGACGTGCTCACCGGCATCCAGGCGCGCTTCCCCCCGGCGCACGTCGTCGTCGCCGAGACCCGTGTCCAGGGTCGGGGCGCCGCCGAGCGGATCGTGGCCGCCCTGGCCGCGCTCGCGGCGCACCCCCTGGTCGACGTGGTCGTGCTCGCACGCGGAGGTGGAAGCTTCGAAGATCTGCTGCCCTTCAGCGACGAGCGGGTCGTGCGCGCGGTGGCGGGCTGCCCGGTGCCCCTGGTGTCGGCAGTCGGGCACGAGCAGGACACGCCCCTCTGCGATCTGGCGGCCGACGTGAGGGCCTCCACACCGACGGCGGCGGCGCGGCTCGTGGTGCCGGCGCTCGACGAGCTGCAGGCGAGCCTGGAACGGTCGCGGGTCGGGCTCGAGCGGTCCGTCCGGCGCCTGCTCGCCGGCGACGCGGAGCGCCTGGGCCGGATCGGCGAGCGGCTCCGCACCGCCCCACGCCTGCTGCTCGAGCGGCGTCGCTTCGCGCTCGATCGCACCGGCGCACGGCTGCAGGCGCTCTCGCCGCGCGCGACGCTCGCCCGCGGCTACGCGATCGTCCGGCTCGAAGGCGAGGCGCTGCGGGACGCGGCCGCGGTGACCGCCGGGACGCTCGTGGACGTGGAGCTGCGGTCGGGCGGCTTCGCCGCACGGGCGGAGGAGGTGCGGACGTGACGGAGGAGCAGCGGACGTTCGAGGAGCTCCAACGGGAGCTGGAGGAGATCGTCGGCAGGCTCGAGCGGGGCGACGTCGGTGTCGACGAGGCGATTCGGCTGTGGCAGCAGGGCGAGGAGCTGTTCTCCCGTTGCTCGGCCCTGCTCGAGGAAGCAGAGGGACGCGTCGAGCGGCTTGCGTCGGACACACGTGACACGGGTGCGCCGGATCTGTAGGGTCGCGGCATGGCACAGCCTCCTGTTGATCTGCTCAAGGGCGTTCCGCTCTTCGCCGACCTGGACGACAAGACACTGGCGTCCCTGGCGGCCGAGTTCATCGAGCGGCATTTCGACCCGGGCGCTGCGATAGCGACCGAGGGAGTGGACGGGCTCAACTTCTTCGTCGTGTCTTCGGGCGAGGCAACGGTGACCGTGCACGGCGACACGGTCGGCTCGCTCGGCCGCGGCGACGCCTTCGGAGAGGTCGCGCTCGTCGACAAGTCGGCGCGGTCGGCCACCGTGACCGCCGACACGCCGATGGTCGCGTATGCGCTCCCGGTGTGGAGCTTCCGGCCGTTCGTGGAACAGCGGCCGGAGCTCGCCTGGAAGCTGCTGGAGATCCTCGCCGAGCGCCTGCGCTCCGCCCAGGCGCGGTAGACCGCCCCGGTCAACTCGTATTGACTACGGGAGTGGCAGTCCTGCCCGACGCGGAGCTCGTCCAACGCTGCCGGACCGGCGACGCCGACGCCTGGAACGAGCTCGTGGAGCGCTTCTCCCGGTACGTCTACGCGATCGCGACGCAGGCGTTCCGCCTGCCGCAGCACGATGCCGAAGACGTCTTCCAGGACGTGTTCGGCCGTGTCTTCGAGCGTCTCGACACGCTCCGCTCCGATGCGGCGATCCGGCCCTGGATCGGGCAGCTGACCCGGAACTGCTGCCTCGACCGCCTGCGCGGCGACAAGCGCGAGCTGATCGTCGACGAGGTCGCGGAGAGCGCCGCCGAGGACGAGATCGAGCACCTGGACGAGGCGTTCGCCGTGCACGAGTGCCTGGCCCGCCTGTCGGAGGAGTGCCGCGAGGTGCTCGACCGGTTCTTCTGCCGGGACGAGAGCTACAAGACGATCGGGGAGGCACTCGGCATCCCGGCGGGCACGATCGCGAGCCGCATCTCCCGGTGCCTCGCCCGGCTGAAGACCGAGCTCGAGGCATAACCGATGCCGCGGCCTGGAAGAAACCGCCCGTGCCCCGCGTCCTGTAGGCAGGTGATCGCATGACGGGATACGACGAAGAGCGTCTGGCCGAGCTGCTGCGGGTGCTGCGGCCGGTGCCGGAGGGGTGGGTTCGCGCCGCCCAGGAGCTGCCGCAGGCACGCGCCGGCCTCGATGCGCTCGTCGAGCGCGCGGAGCAGGACGCCTCCTTCAGGCAGGCGCTCGTCGCCGATCTCGAGCAGGCGCTCCGCGCCGCCGGGGTGGAGCCGCGTCGGAATCTCGTCGATCACCTGCGCAAGCGCCTCGACGTGTGACGGGCCACGACGTGTCAGCGGCGCTGTCGCTCGCCGACTTCCTCGACGAGCTCGAGGCGCCGGCTCCTTCCCGCTCGGGTGGAACCGCTGCCGCGAACGTGGCCGCGATGGCGGCCGCGCTCGTGACGATGGTCGGGCGCGGCTCGCCCGCCTGGGAGGACGGCGCGGGGGTCGCTGCGCAGGCTCGCACGCTGCGCGACCGGCTGCTGGAGCTCGGCGACGCCGACGCCCGCGCCTATGCCGCGGTGCTCGGCGCGATGCGTGCGGACGCGGACACCAAGACGGAGCAGCGGGACTTCGCGCTCGGCCAGGCGCTCGTGGTGGCAGCGCTGATCCCCCTGGCGATCGCGGAGGCTGCTGCGGATGTGGCCGAGCTCGCCGCGCTCGCGACCGCACACGGAAAGGAGGCGCTGCGACCCGATGCCGCGGTTGCGGCGGCGCTGGCCGAGGCTGCCGCCCACTCCGGGGCGCATCTCGTCGAGGTCAACCTCGCCACCATGCCGGGTGACGACCGCTCCGACCGTGCGGCGGAGCTGGTGGAGGCGGCACGGGCCGCACGGGCCCGCGCCCTGGGATCGTTGTGAGCTCACGGGCGCTGCCGGCGTGGAGCCTCGCGGCCGAGGCGGTCGACGGAATCGGCATCCCGGCGAGCTGGCCGGAGCGCGTCACGCGCGCCTGGGCGATCGACGGGTCCAGAGGCGAGGGTGTCGACGTCTGCATCCTCGACAGCGGCGTCGACGGCGACCATCCGCTGGTCGGCGGCCTGACGAGCGCGGTGGCCGTGTCGCTCGACGGGGAGGAGACCCGCGTGGAGCCGGACGAGCTCGGCGACGTCTGCGGGCACGGCACCGCCTGTGCGGGGATCGTGCGGGCGCTCGCCCCGGGGTGCCGGCTGCACAGCGTGCGGGTGCTCGGGGAGGGCAACACCGGCAGCGGCGAGCTGATCCTGGGCGGGCTGCGGCACGCGATCGAGCGGGGCTTCCACGTCGTCAACCTCAGCCTCTCCACCACCAAGCGGCGGTTCGCCGAGTTGCTGCACGAGCTGGCCGACAGCGCCTACTTCCAGGGCACGGTGCTGGTCGCGTCGGCGCACAACATGCCGGTCGAGAGCTACCCGTGGCGGTTCTCGTCCGTGATCTCCGTCGGAAGCCATGAGGGCACGGACTCGCTCGTGTGGTATGCGAACCCGAGCCCGCCGGTCGAGTTCTTTGCCCGCGGCGTCGACCTCGACGTCGCCTGGTCGGGGGGCGGCACGCTGCGCTGCACGGGCAACAGCTTCGCCGCCCCGCACATCGCCGGCCTCTCCGCGCTGATCCTGTCCAAGCACCCGGGCCTGACCCCGTTCCAGCTGAAGAGCGTCCTCTACCTGACCGCCACGAACACCGGAGGTGCCCCATGACCGACGAGCCCGACTACCGCGAGGCTGCCGCCGGCGGGATGCTGGCCTCCGAGGAGGGGCACCGGGCGCTGCTGCAGTCGGTCGTCGACGTGGCGCGCTCGATCTTCGCTGCCAGGGCTGCGTCGGTGTTCCTGCTCGACGAGGAGACCGACGAGCTCGTGTTCGAGGCCGTCTCGGGCGAGGGCGAAGGTGAGCTCGTCGGCCGGCGCTTTCCGTCGAGCACGGGCATTGCCGGCTGGGTGCTCGTCACCCGGCAGCCGCTCGTGGTCGACGACCTGCAACAGGACCCCCGCTTCGCGCGCGACGCCGCCGAGTCGACGGGCTACGTGCCACACGGCCTGATGGCGGTGCCGCTCCTGATCGACGAGAACGTGCTCGGCGTGCTGCAGGTGCTCGACCGGCCGGACGACACGTCCTTCTCGCTCGCGGAGATGGATCTGCTGACGCTGTTCGCCCATCAGGCCGCCATCGGCCTGGATCTCCTGCAGAGGGCGCGACGGGCGCGGGCCGCGCTCGAGCTCGGAGAGGGCCGCGCCGCCCAGGTGGCCCGCATCGCAGGGCTTCTGGAGCAATCGGACGCGCTCGTCGGCGGGCAGCTGCTCGACGCGCTCGAAGCGCTCCTCCGCGAGCGCCGCCCCACCTGACACACGAGAGCGCGGTCGTCTCGACCGGCTGCGGGGCGAACCCCTCGACCGCTCGAGCCGACCGCGCTCCCTTGGCGCAGACCCCCCAGGCCGCACCCTCCCCCCACCTTTGCGACTGCGGTTCAGTCGGTGTGCTTCTCCACGTGCTTCTCGACGTGCTTCTCGATGAAGCGGTGACCCTCGAAGTCCGGCTCGCCGCCGTCGTGACGCTCGGTCACCTGCTCGGTGACCTGATCGCCGCCGCGGTGCCCGTGGCCCTCGAAGTCCGGCTCGCCGTCGTGCCGCTCGGTGGCCTCACCCGGGTCGTTGCGCTCTCTCTCGTCCGACACAGTGGATCTCCTCTCGTAGAACCGCTTGTGGCCGTTGCTCGCGACCGATTCTGACCACTAGACGCACCGGCACGGTGAAATCTTCCCGCCGATGTGGTGTGGTTGGCCCATGGTGGGACCCAGGGCCGTCGAGTGCAAGGGTTGAGAGAGCGTCTCGGCGAGTCGGCACGCTCGTTCGGGGAGGTGTTTCGCAACCCGGACCTGCGCCGCCTGCAGCTCGCGTGGGCCGGCTCGCTGATCGGCAACTGGTCGTATTTCGTCGCCCTGGCCGTGTATGCGTACGACCAGGGTGGCGCCACCGCCGTCGGCCTCGTCGGGGTGATCCGCATGCTCCCGGCCGCGGTGGCATCGCCGTTTCTCGCCTCACTGGCCGACCGCTACCCGCGCAAGCTCGTGATGGTGGTCGCGGACCTCGTGCGGGCCACGCTGATGGTGCTGGCCGCGCTGACGATCTGGCAGGGCTGGTCGCAATGGGTCGTCTACGCCATCGTCGCCCTCTCCACGGTCTCCGGCACGGTGTTCAGGCCGGCGCAGGCGGCGCTGCTGCCTCACCTGGCGCGCAGCCCAGGCGAGCTGACCGCCGCCAACGTCGCCTCCAGCAC
>DAIOGR010000041.1:0-4951 GCA_036745155.1 Gaiella sp. | reverse complement strand
GCGCTGGAGCTGCTCGACGTCGGCGCATCGGGTGTCGGCTACCTCAACGGAGCGCTCGGCGTCGGCGGCCTCGTCGGCGGCTTCGTGGCGCTGGTGCTCGCCTCGAGGGGCCGTCTGGCCGCGGACTTCGGCCTCGGCGTCGCGCTGTTCGGTGTTCCGCTCGCCCTGGTCGGGATCGCGTCATCCGTGCCGGTCGCGCTGCTGGCGCTCGGGCTGATCGGCCTCGGCAACTCCCTCGTCGACATCAACGCGCTGACGATCATGCAGCGCACCGTCCCGGATGCCGTGCTGGGGCGCGTGCTGGGGGTGCTCGAGGGGGTGCTGCTCGGCTCGATCGGCGTGGGGGCGCTGCTCGCGCCGCTGCTGATCGAGGTGACGGGGATCCGCTGGGCGCTCGTCGCCACCGGGCTGCTGCTCCCGGCCCTGGCATTGCTCGCCTCGGCGCGGCTGCGCTCGATCGACCACCGCACGGCGGCGCCGGCCGAGCTCCAGCTCCTGCAGGGCGTCCCGCTCCTGGCGGCGCTCCCGCTCGCCACCCTGGAGCTGCTCGCCGGCTCCCTCACGGAGGTGCGCCACCCGGCCGGCGCCGTCGTGATCCGCGAGGGCGAGGCGGGCGACCGCTTCTACGTCGTCGGCGCCGGGGAAGTCGAGATCGGCGGCAAGCGCTTCGGGCGGGGAGAGGGCTTCGGCGAGATCGCGCTCCTGCGGGACGTGCCGCGCACGGCCACCGTCACCGCCGCGACGGACGTGACGCTTCACGCACTCGAGCGGGACGAGTTCATCGCGGCGGTGACCGGCCACGAGCCTGCCCGCGCGGCCGCGGACGCCGTGATCGCCGCGCGGCTCGGGTCGTTCGGCCCCACGGTCTCACGGGCGCCCGCGTAGGGCTACAGGGCCGGGGCGCGCTCGGCCTCGATCCGCGCGGCCTCGGTGGCGACGATCGCCGCCTCCTCCGACTCCTGCTCCTCCTCCATGCGCTGCAGCGAGGCGAGGGAGAGCCCCTCACGGGCGAGGAAGATGAGGCCGACGCCCACGCCGACCGACATCTCCACCGCCTGCAGCACGAGCGCGTAGGCGAAGCCGGTGCCGTACGCGACCCCGTACTGCACCAGTGGGAGCGCGATGGCGGCCTGCAGGAGCCCGATGTTCCCGGGCCAGAGCGGGAAGATGGTGGCCACGTTCATCAGCAGGAGGACGAGCCCTGCCGCCGGCAGCGGCGTGCCCATGTCGAACGCCTTCATCACCACCCAGACGGCGAACAGCTGCAGGATCCAGCCGATCATCTGGAAGAAGATCGCTGCCGCCGCCGGCACCGGGGCGCGCAGCACGGCGAGGCCCTGCCGCGCCATGGCGAGGAGCCTGCGGGCTGTGCCCACCCCCGAGCCGATCGGGTGGGGGGTCGAGTGCGCACGGCGCGCGGTGATGATCGCCACCGCGAGCAGGGTGATGCCGACCAGGAAGAAGATGGCGAGGCTCGTGACCGCCCAGTGGGGGATCTTGGCGGTCAGGAGCACGTAGGCGACGAGCAGCGACACCGGAAAGAGGTCGAACAGGCGGTGGGCGAACACCGTGCCGAGCAGGGTGGCGGTGGTGCCGGCGCCGTGGCGCGGCAGGTGGCGGCGAAGCACTGCCACACGGGCGAGCTCGCCCGCTCGGGCCGGCAAGACGGCGTTGCCGAGCAGGCCGATCCCGAACGAGGAGAACACCTGTCCGAAGGACGGCTGCGGGTCGGGCAGCGCCTGCGAGATCGTGAGGCGCCACGAGATCACGCGTGCCAGCACCGAGAGCAGGTTGAGGAACACACCCACGACGACCCAGCGCCACGCGACGAAGTCGAAGGCGTGGTAGACGGTGTTCCAGTCCGGGCCACGCCACCAGACCGCCAGGACGGCCGAGGCGAGCAACAACAGCACGAGCACGCCGCGGGCCCACGGGTTCTTCAGCCAGCGCACGGCCCTCATGCAGCAGCCGGCTCCGCGAGCCTCCCGGTGACCCGGTCGTAGATCGTCTCGAGCCGTCGCGCGACGTCGCTCCACGCGTACTTCTCGAGCGCGAGCGCGCGGGCGGCGGCGCCCATCGCCTCGCGACGGGCCTCGTCGGCGAGGAGCCCGGCCACCGCGTCGGTCAGTGCGCCGACGTCGTCCGGGGGCACCGAGACCGAAATCTCGGAGGTCAACACCTCACGGTAGCCCGGGATGTCCGAGGCGACGGCCGGCAGCCCGCACGCGAACGCGCGCGTCAACACCATGCCGAAGCTCTCCCCACCGAGCGACGGCGCGATCAGCGCCTTCGTGCGGGTGAGCAGTGCAGTCAGGTCGTCCTGTGAGAGGAATCCGAGGATGTCGATACCGTCGTCGGCGATCCGCAGCCGGGCGAGCAGCAGGCGCACTGCGAGCGGGTCGGCGCCGCACACCTGCAGGCGCGCGCCGGTGCGGCGCCGGATCTCCGGCCACGCCCGCAGCAGCACGTGCAGCCCCTTGCGCTGCTCCTGGCGCCCGGCGAACGTGATCGTGTGCTCGCGGCCGGCCGGCGAGACCCCGTCGGGAATGAGGACGCCGTTCGGGACGATCTCGTACTCACCGGGCAGCCAGCGCGCCGCGGACTCCCGCGCGCGCTCGGACACGGCGATGCGCGCGTCGATCCTGTCCATCAGGAACCCCCAGCCCGGCTTGCCGAGCTTCATCCAGCCGAGCTCGCCGGAGGCATGGTGGGTGGCGACGATCGGGGCGGTCGCCAGCACGAGCGCGGCGATGCACGTCACGGGCGTCATCGGCTCGTGGAGGTGGAGCACGTCGAAGCGCTCGCGCTCGAGCACCCTGGCGATGCGGACGATCGCGCGAGGGCTGAGGATGATGTTGGGGAGCGATCCGTTGGCCGGCACGATCACGCTCCGCCCGATCGGGATCACGTTCGGCGGCGGATCGCCGTGGCGCCCGACCCGGGGGTGCAGCGCGCGCGTGAACTGACCGCGGGGGTCGTTGCCCATCACGAGGCGTACCTCATGGCCACGGTCCTCGAGCGCCGCCGCCTGGAGCTCTGCGTGCTCCACGACCGCACCCCAGAACGACCACGAGAACGGCACGACGATGCCGATCTTCACGCGGGGAGCCTATTCACTCCGAGGACGCGCCGGGAAGCACGCGCTCCCACCTGCGTGCGAGCTCGGCCAGCTCAGCGTCGGAGAACCGTGTCAGGAACCGCTCACGCACACCCTGCAGATGCGTCGCGCGAGCCTCCTCGAGGCGCGCCTGGCCCGCGTCGGTGAGCTGCGCGAAGAACCCGCGGCGGTCGTCCGCGCAGCGCTCGCGCTCGACGAAGCCGTCGCGCACGAGGCGGTCGACGAGGCGCGTGAGGCCGCTCTGGCTGAGGAGCACGCTGCTCGCCAGCTCGGTCATCCGGAGCCGGCGGGAGGGAGCAGACTCGAGCGTGAGCAGCACCTCGTACTCGTGCAGCGGCAGGCCGTGCACCTGTCGCAACTCGACGTCGAGGTCGTGGACGAGCCGGGCGTGCACGCGGAGCAGGCCGCGCCAGGCGCCGAGCTCGAGTGGGCTCAAGCGGTTGACGAGATCTCCTTGTGTATGCAAATATATTCTTTGATCAAGCAAGTATTTATCATGAGCGGCCAGATTGCCAGCACAGCCTGGCCCGGCGACACAGAGGAGCACGATGCGCTTCGAGGGCATACACCACGTCACTTGCATCACCGGCGACGCGCCGGGAAACGTCGACTTCTACACCGGCGTACTCGGCCTGCGTCTCGTCAAGAAGACGGTCAACCAGGACGATCCGACCGTCTACCACCTCTTCTACGCCGACGAGCAGGGAAGCCCCGGCGCCGACATCACGTTCTTCGAGTACCCGGGTGCCAGGCGCGGCCGTGCCGGGGCCGGCATGGTGCACACGATCACGTTCCGCCTCGGCTCGCTCGAGGCGCTCGACTTCTGGCAGGAGCGCCTCGCCGGGGCCGGGGTCGCTACCCAGCGGGACGGCGCACGGCTCCGCTTTGACGACCCTGAGGGGCTCGGGCTCGAGCTCGCCGTCGTCGAGACGGGCGACGCGCCACTCGTCGCACACCACCCCGAGATCCCGGGCGAGTACGCCCTGCAGGGATTCGACGGCGTGCGTGCCTTCGCGGAGGACCCGTCCGCGAGCGCGGAGCTGTTCGAGCAGACGCTGGGCTTCCTCCCCGCCGGTGACGACACCTGGGAGGCGCGGGGAGCGGCACGGGGAGGCTTCTACGCCTTCGACCCGCCGCCGGCGTCGGGGCGTGGCGCCCCGGGCGCGGGCACCGTCCATCATGTGGCTTTCGCCTCGAACATGGACGAGCAGGACGCCTGGCTCGACGCGATCCGCGCCGCGGGCCGCAACGCGAGCGGCGTGATCGACCGCTTCTGGTTTCGCTCCATCTACTTCCGGGAGCCGAGCGGCGTCCTCTTCGAGATCGCGACGCTGGGGCCGGGCTTCTCGGTCGACGAGGATCCGGAGCACCTGGGCGAGAAGCTGATCCTGCCGCCGGCGTTCGAGCAGCTGCGGGCGCAGGTGGAGCCGCTGCTGACACCGCTGCCAGACCCGCGCGCGTCGTGGGCGACACGGGCCTAGCGGCGCCGGCCGTGGAGCCGCTCGGGCATCTCGTCCGCCCCGCGGCCGGTGAGCCGGCGGGGGCGCTCGTGCTCCTGCACGGCCGGGGGGCCGACGAGCACGACCTCTTCCCCCTGCTCGACATCCTCGATCCGGAGCGGCGGCTGCTCGGGGTCACACCACGGGCACCGCTGTCGCTGCCCCCGGGTGGGGCGCACTGGTACCGCCTCGGCGGCATCCCCACACCCGACCCTGAAACGTTCTTCTCCACGCTCGAGGGCGCGGCCGCCTTTCTCGACACGCTCCCGGTGCCCAGGGAGCGTGTCGTGCTCGGCGGCTTCTCGCAGGGTGCCGTGATGAGCTGGGCCCTCGG
>DAIOGR010000040.1:0-11920 GCA_036745155.1 Gaiella sp. | reverse complement strand
ATCCTCGCCACCGCCCTTAAGACCCGGGTAAGAGCACTGCGAGCGCGTTCTTAGAGCCCATTTCAGAATGACGGTTCGTCGCCGGGGCGCGATGGATGCGTGCGCTGCGAGGACGCAGGGAGCCCCGATAGCAGCGCTATCGGGGCGACCGAGGACGAAGCAGCGTGCGCGCACAGCGCGTTCCGGCGGCACAAGGCTTCATTCTGAAATGGGCTCTTAGAAGCGTCTTAGGCGCGCGTGCTCGAATGAGGGTGGTTCCCCACGTCGAGAGGAGAGCGGGCATGAGACGAGCAAGGACACGCACGATCGCCATCGGGGCTGCAGCGGCGCTTGCGGTCGCAGGCGGAGGTGCTGCCCTGGCTGCGACGCAGCTCGGAGACCCGAAAGCGGAGAGCCAGAAGATCGTCAGCGACGCGGCCAAGGAGCTCGGGGTCACGCCGAGCGCGCTCACGAACGCGATCGAGAAGGCCATGCAGGCCCGTGTCGACGCTGCGGTCGCGGCCGGCCAGCTGACCAAGGAGCAGGGCGACGCGCTCAAGGCGAGGATCGCCTCGGGCGAGCTGCCCCTCTTCGCCGGGCCCGGTGGCGGCTTCCGGGGCCACCACGAAGGCTTCGGCCACCACGGGGGCTTCGGTGGGCTCGACGGCGCCGCCGCGTACCTGGGGATCACCGAGGACGCCCTGCGCACCGAGCTCGCAGGCGGGAAGTCGCTTGCCGACGTCGCCAAGGCCAACGGCAAGTCGGTGGACGCCCTCGTCAGCGCGCTCGTCGCCGCCGAGACCAAGGAGATCGACGACGCCGTCACCGCCGGCCGCCTCACCAAGGAGCAGGCGACGTCGGTCAAGGCGGACCTGAAGGCGCGCATCACCGACCTCGTCAACGGGAAAGCTCCGGGAGGCTTCGGCCCCGGCTTCGGCCGCGGGCCCGGCCACCCCTGGGGCGACGGCGACGGCGGCGGCAGGCCCGCCTTTGCGCCCGCGAGCCAGGGCGGATCGACCTTCTGACCGGCGGCCAACTCGTCTCGCCCGGCTGCGGCCGGGCGGGGCGGGAGCCGCCTGCTCTCAGGCGGCCGGCCTGACGTACAGTCCTTCGGCCGCCTTCTGCGCGATCGCGCGCTCGGCGCCCGACAGCACGATCTTGACCTGGCCGGCGGCAGCCTGGAGCTCACGCACCTCGACGAGCGATCCGGGCACGAAGCCCTCGTCGTAGAACCAGTGCAGCAGGTCCCCGTCGTGCTCGGCCAGTCGCACGATCTCGGCTCTCCGCCCCGGCGGGAGCAGGGCGAGCGAGACGAGCCCCGCATTCTCGGCCTGCTCGATGTCGGTCTCGATCGGCCAGCCGTGCGGGCAGCGGTCGGGGAAGCCCAGCCGCTCGTTGATCCGCTCGACCATGTCGTCGGTGAAGGTGTCGCCCATCTCGTCGGCCTTCTCGTGCGACTCGTAGGCCGTGTAGCCCATGAAGTCGGTGAGGAAGCGCTCGATCAGCCGGTGCTTGCGCACGACGCGCTCGGCGCGTGCGATCCCGGCGGGTGTGAGGATCGCCTCCTTCTGCTCGCCGCGCGCGACGAGGCCCTCTGCCTCGAGCCGCTTCAGCATCTCCCCGGCAGACGCGCGTGAGACCCCGAGCATCTCCGCCACGCGCGAGGCGATCGCGCTCTCACCTGCCGGGCGGTATTCGCCGATAGGGAAGGCGAGGAAGTAGATGACCTCGAGGTACTCGTCGATCGAATGCCCGTGGCCGTGCGCCACACACGCCTCCCGGTTGACGTCACAGACTCGTTGCCACTATAGTGACCGGGTCTGTAAGGCTTACCTTACATCGAAGGAAAGGGAGTACGGTGGGCTCAGGTCTGGTCGTCTTGAGAGAGGGGTTCGAAGCCTCGCTCGTCGTCGCTGTCGTGCTCGCCTTCCTGGATCGAAGCTTGCGGCGCGACGGTTTCGCGGCGGTCTGGATCGGCGTCGGCGTCGCGCTCACCGTGAGCGCCGTCGTCGGCATCACGCTCTTCGTGGTCGGCGCCGAGCTCGAGGGCACCTCGGAATACCTGTTCGAGGGGATCACGACGATCGCAGCGGCCGGCCTGCTCGTGTGGATGATCTTCTGGATGCGCCATCAGGCCCGTTCGATTCGCACCGATCTCGAGGGCCAGGTCAAGACGGCGCTGGCCGAGGGATCGGCGATCGGGCTCGCTGCCGTCGCGTTCGTCGGCGTCCTCCGCGAAGGAGTCGAGACCTCGCTCTTCCTCTTCTCGACCACCGACAAGGCGAGCCCCGTCATCTCTGCGGTCTCCGCGCTGCTCGGCCTCGCAGCCGCCGTCGCGCTCGGATATGCGTTCTACCGCGGCTCCCACCGCCTCGACCTGCGACGCTTCTTCACGATCACGAGCGGCCTCCTGCTCGTGTTTGCCGGCTGGTTGCTCGCGAAGGGCCTCGAGGAGCTCGCCGAGGCCGGTGTGCTGCCCGAGAGCGAGCTCGTCCTGTGGGGCGCGTTCGTCGCGCTCGCAGGGCCGACGCTCTGGTTCTACTTCCGGCCCCGGCGCCGGCGCATCGCACCGGCCTGACCCCCGGTACCCTCGGACGGATGCCGTTGGCTTCCGTCTACCCGCTCGTCTCGACGCGCTCGCTCGCCCGGCCGTTCACCTACGAGGTGCCGGAAGGGGTCGGCAAGGGCGCCGTCGTCGCCGTGCGGCTGGGGCGCAGCTCGACCCGCGGGGTGGTCGCCGACGTCGGCGTCGAAGCTCCCGCCGGCATCTCGCCCGCGCTCGTCGGGAAGGTCCTCGACGAGATCCCCGCGGCGCTCGTCGATCTTGCGCTCTGGATCGCCGACTACTACGGCTCCACGCCCGCCCGGGCGCTCGAGCTCGTGGCACCGCTCCGCCGCAAGGCCCGTGTCGTGCGGCCCTCGCCGGCCGGCCGGGAGTCCGTGGCAGGCGAGCCGGAGCCGGCCGTTCTCACGGCGGAGCAGCGTGACGCCGTCGTGCGCATCGTGGCCGGCCTCGACGAGGGGATCGGTGCGCACCTCCTGCTCGTGGGGCCGACCGGCAGCGGCAAGACCGAGGTGTACCTGCAGGCCTGCGCAGCGGCGCTCACGCGCGGCCTCGGCACGATCGTGCTCGTCCCCGAGATCGCACTCGCGCCGCAGACGGTGGGGCGGTTCCGCGAGCGCTTCGGCGATACCGTGGCGATCCTCCACTCGCAGCTCTCGGACGCGGAGCGGCGGGACGAGCGGGAGCGCATCGCTCGTGGGGAGGCCCGCATCGTCGTCGGCGCGCGCTCCGCCGTGTTCGCGCCGATGCGGCGCCTGGGGCTGATCGTCGTCGACGAGGAGCACGACGCGTCGTACAAGCAGGACTCGGACCCGCGCTACGACGCGCGCACTGTCGCCGCCAAGCGGGCTGCGCTCGAGGGGGCCGTCGCCGTCTACGGAAGCGCCACGCCCCGGCCCGAGAGCTGGGCCAAGCTCGAGCGGATCGAGCTGTCCGTCCGGATCGGCGCGCCGCTACCTCGCGTCCGGCTCGTCGACCTGCGCCGCGAGGCCGGCTACCCGCTCTCGGCGCCGCTGCTGCGCGAGCTCGGCCGGATCGCCGAGCAGGGCGGCCGGGCGATCCTGCTGCTCAACCGGCGCGGCGTGGCGCCGGCCGTCCACTGCCGGGCCTGCGGTGCGTCGCGACGCTGCCTCCTCTGTGACGTGGCGCTGACGCTGCACGGCGAGGGCGTCCTCCACTGCCATCACTGCGGGCATCGGGAGCCGGTACCGGTGGCGTGCCCCGACTGCGGCTCGGCCGAGCTCGCCCAGATCGGGGCCGGCACCCAGCGCCTCGAGACGGAGCTCCGCCGGCAGCTGCCGGAGCTCGAGCGCATCCGGCTCGACGCGGACACGGCAGCGCAGGCGGGCGCGCTGCGCGAGGCGATCGAACGGTTCCGCGTGGCCGACCGCGCAGTGCTGATCGGCACGCAGATGGTGGCCAAGGGGCACCACTTCCCGGGAGTCGACCTGGCCGCCGTCGTCGATGCCGACACGGGCCTCTCGCTGCCCGACTTCCGGGCCGAGGAGCGCACGTTCCAGCTCGTCACCCAGCTCGCCGGCCGCTCGGGCCGCGACGCACCGGGGCTCGTGCTCGTGCAGACCTTCCAGCCCGACGCCATGCCCCTGCAGTTCGCCCAGCGCCACGACGTGGCCGGCTTCCTGGCCGAGGAGCTCGAGCGCCGGCGGGCGCTCGGCTATCCGCCGGTGCGCCACCTCGTCTCCATCATCGCCTCGGGCCGGGACGCCGGCGCGCCGCAGCAGCTGCTCCGGGAGGTGCGCACCGGACTGGAGGACGCCGGGCACGACCTGCTCGGGCCGGCTCCGCTGCTGCGGCTGCGCGGCCGCTGTCGCGCCCAGCTCGTGGCGAAGACCGACGAGCCGCGGCGCCTCGCCCGCGGCGCCGCGGCTCTGCTCGCCGCGGCCGGCGCCGGGATGCGCCGCGACGGGCTCACCGCCGTCGTGGACGTCGATCCCCAGTCGCTCTGACCTGCCCGCGCCGGGCTACACTCGCTCCCGATGACCGACCACGACCACGACCACGAGCACGACCACGAGCACGAGGACGAGGACGAGCTCGACGACGAGCTCGACGAGGAGGAGCTGGCCGATCAGCGCGAGCACGCGCTGCGCCGCCAGGTCGCCCTCTCGCAGGTGCGCCAGTACGGCGACGCCGTCCTGCGCATGCGGGCGAACGAGATCGAGACGTTCGACGAAGAGGTTGCGGGCCTCGCCGAGCGCATGATCGAGCTGATGCACGACGCCGAGGGGATCGGGCTGGCAGCCACCCAGGTCGGCATCCTGCGGCGGCTCTTCGTCTTCAGCGACGACGGCGAGGACCGCGTGGTCGTGAACCCGACGATCACGAGAACCGGCGGCGAGCTCGAGACGACCGAGGAGGGCTGCCTCTCCCTCGGGCCGGTGCGGGTGCCCGTGGAGCGTCCGCTCGAGGTCACGATCGAGGGCCGGAACGTGGCCGGGGAGGCGCTGAAGCTCGAGCTCACAGGCCTTTCGGCACGCGTCGCGCAGCACGAGGTCGACCATCTCGACGGCAAGCTGATCATCGACCGCACCGATGCCGAGTCCCGGCGCGAGGCGCTCGCGCGCCTGCGCCCCAGGCTGCTCCTCTCGCGGGACTAGTCACATGGCGCAGATCGCCGTGGCGGCGACGGCGCCCTTCGGCGCGGACGTGCTCGAACGGCTCGCGGTGCGCCACGACGTGCGCTGCCTGCTCACGCGCCCCGATGCCCCGAAGGGCCGCGGTCGCACACTGGCGCCGCCGCCCGCGAAGGTCGTCGCGGAACGTCTCGGCATCCCCGTCCGGCAACCCGACCGGCCCGAGACGGGGCTCGACCTCGGCGCCCCGGCGGTCGTCGTGTGCGCGTACGGGCTGCTGATCCCGGAAGCACTGCTCCGCGAGCGGCTGTGGCTGAACGTGCACCCGTCGCTCCTCCCCCGCTGGCGCGGCGCCGCTCCGGTCGAGCGCGCCATCCTGGCCGGCGACACCGAGACCGGCGTGACCATCCACGAGACGGTGAAGGAGCTCGACGCAGGCCCCGTCGCCGCGCAGGAGGCCTTCGCGATCGGGACCGACGACGATGCCGGCGCCGTCTTCGCACGGGCGGCGGAGATCGCCGTGCGGCTGCTCGAAGACGTGCTCGGCGAGCCGGCCCGACCGTTTTCCCCGCAGGGAGAGGACGGCGTCACCTACGCCGACAAGATCGAGGCAGCCGACCGGAAGCTCGACCTCGCGCGACCGGCCGACGAGCTCGTGCGCCGCGTGCGCGCCCTGTCGCCGCACATCGGGGCCCGCGCCGAGCTGCGCGGCCGCCAGGTCACCGTCTGGCGGGCCCGGGTGGGGGAGGGCGGCGCCTTCGAGCCGCTCGAGGTGCAGCCCGACGGCGGCCGCCGGATGGACGTCGAGTCGTGGCTCCGCGGGCTGCGCTGATCTCCCCGGCGCGCCTCGCCGCGTTCGAGGTGCTGCGCCGGGTGTTCGAGGAGGAGGCCTACGCCGACCGGGCCCTCCGCGCGGCCGCCGAGCGCCTCGACGCACGGGATGCTGCGCTTGCCCGGCGGCTCGCCTACGGCGCCGTGCAGCGGGCACGCACGCTCGACCACGCGATCGAGACGCTCGGCCGCCGTCCGGTGCGCCGCCTCGACCCTCCCGTGCGGGCCGCACTGCGGCTGGGCGGCTACCAGCTCGCGTTCCTGGACGGTGTGCCCCGCTACGCCGCCGTGAACGAGTCCGTCGAGCTCGTTCGTCGCGCCGGCCTGGAGCGCGCCGTGTCGTTCACGAACGCCGTGCTGCGACGCCTCGCCGAGGGCGCGCGCGAGCTGGTGGAGGGGCTGCCCGAGTCGACTCCAGCGGAGGCGGCCCTCCGCCACTCGTATCCCGACTGGGTGGCGGAGACGTGGTGGCGCGACCTCGGAGCCGAGGGCGCCCGCGCGCTCATGCGGGCGCAGAACGAGCCGCCGGAGACAGTCGTCCGGCTCGTCCGGGGCACGATCGCCGGCACGCCGGATCCGGAGCTCCCCGGGGCGTGGCACGTCGAGCGGGTGGACGAGGCGGCTCTCGCCGAGGGCCGGGTCTGGCCGCAGAGCCGCGGCTCGCAGCTCGCCGGCCTGAGCGTCGGGTCGGGCTCAGGGGATCGCGTGCTCGACCTGTGCGCGGCCCCGGGCGGCAAGGCGACCATGCTCGCCGGCGAGGTCGTCGCCGTCGAGTCGAACGAGGCCCGGGCCCGCGAGCTGGAGGAGAACGTGCGCCGGCTCGGAGCGACGAACGTGACGGTCGTGCACGCCGACGGGCGGGAGCTGCCGGGCGAGCTGGCCGGCTTCGACTGCGCGCTCGTCGATGCCCCCTGCTCGGGGCTCGGGGTGCTGGCGGCGCGTCCCGACCTGCGCTGGCGGTCGCAGCCGCTGCCCGAGCTGCAGCTCGAGCTGCTCCTCGCCGCTGCGGCGCGGGTGCGCCCGGGTGGCACCGTCACCTACTCGGTCTGCACGGTCAACGCCGACGAAGGCGAGGGTGTCGTCGCTGCTTCGGGCCTGGCGCCGGAGCCACTCGGCGAGCGCTGGCCCCGCTTTCGCCACCCGACCCGCCCGGAGTTCCTGCAGACGCTGCCGCACGTCCACGCCACCGCCGGCTTCTTCATCGCGCGGCTCCGCGTCCCCTGACACGCTGTCTCGCCCGGCCCGGGCACGGCGTGGCGCGGTGCGCCGGGGAGGCACCGCCCGTAAGATCGGCGCATGGGTTGGAGCCAGTGGATCCGGGGCGGCGTCGAGGTCGAGCCGTCCCTGTACGCCGCCGATTTCACACGGCTCGGCGAGCAGATCGACGTGCTGCTCGCGGCAGGCAGCCGCATCTTCCACTTCGACATCGGCGACGGCCACTTCGTGCCGCCGGTGACGATCGGGCCGGTCGTGCTGCGCTCGATCGCGCCCATGATCCACGCGGCCGGCGGCGTGCTCGACTGCCACCTGATGGTCACCGACCCGGCCCATCACTTCGAGGAGATCGCGCAGTCGGGCGGCGACTCGGTCACCTTCCACGTCGAGGTGACGGACGACCCGGCAGGCGTGGCGGACCGCGCTCGCGCGCTCGGTCTCGGCGTCGGGGTCTCGTTCAATCCCGGCACGGCGCCCGAGGAGGCGGCCCGGTTCGCAGGCGACGCCGGCGCGGAGATCGTCCTCTGCATGAGCATCCAGCCCGGGTACTCGGGACAGGCGTTCATGCCGGAGGCGCTGGGCCGCATCGCCCGGCTCTCCGAGCTCGTGGACGTCCCGATCCAGGTCGACGGCGGTGTCGGCGCCTCGAACGCCCGCGCCGTGCATGACGCCGGCGCCGGCCTCCTCGTCGCCGGCAGCGCCGTCTTCGCCGATCCCGACCCGGCGGCCGCCTACCGTCGCATCGCCGCGACGCTCGCGTGAGCCTCGACCGCGCGCTCGAGCTGGCCGGCCGCTCGCTCGGCATCGCCTACCCCAACCCGACGGTCGGGGCCGTCGTGGTCGCCGACGGCGAGATCGTGGGGGAGGGCGTGACGGAGCCGCACGGCGGACGGCACGGCGAGGTCGTCGCCATCGCGGCCGCCGCCGAGAGAGCGCGCGGCGCGGCGCTGTACGTGACGATGGAGCCCTGCGCGCATCATGGGCGCACGCCCCCCTGCGTCGACGCGGTTCTCGCAGCAGGCATCGCGAGGGTCGTGGCCGGTTGCCACGACCCGAACCCCGACGCGAGCGGAGGGCTCGAGCAGCTGCGGGCTGCAGGCGTCGAGGTGGAGCTCGACGACCGCTTCGAGGCACGGGCGCAGAACGAGGCCTGGCGCACCTGGGTGGCGCGGGGCCGGCCGTTCGTCACCTACAAGGTCGCCGTGACGCTGGACGGACGGGTCACCGTTCCGGACGCCCGCTGGGTGACGGGCGAGGAGTCGCGCCTGCTCGTGCACCAGCTGCGGGCGAGCGTCGACGCGGTCGGCGTCGGCATGGGCACGGTCCGGGCGGACGCTCCCCGTCTCGACGCGCGTGGCGTCCCGGTCGTCCGTGAGCCTCGGCGGCTTGCGTTCGGACGCGGGCCGCTGCCGCCCGGCTCCGAGCTCGAGTTGCGCCGCGGCCCGCTCGAGGACGAGCTGCCCGCGCTCGCCGCCGAGGGCGTGCAGGCGCTCCTGCTCGAGGGCGGGCCGACGCTCGCGACCGCCTTCCTCGAGCGGGGCCTCGTCGACAAGCTTCTGCTCTTCGTCGCTCCGACGCTCGCCGGAGCCGGCCCGCACCTGCTCGGCGAGCTGCCGGCGCCGCTCTCGCTGACCCGCCTCTCCGCCCGGCAGGTGGGCGCGGACGTGCTGCTCGAGGGCTATCTCAACGAGCCGTAGAAGGTTGAATCCTGACGGCGCCGCGGTAGCCTTGCGTCGTGTTCACCGGCATCGTGCGCGAGCTCGGCCGCGTCGTCTCCCTCTCCGGGGACGAACAGGGCGTGCGCCTCGAGATCGACGCGCCCGGCACCGCCCCCGGGGTCGAAGTCGGCGGGTCGGTAGCGATCAACGGCGTCTGCCTGACGGCCGAGTCCGTCGAGGGGCCTCGCCTCGTCTTTCATGCCGTGCCCGAGACGCTGCGCCGCACGACGCTCGGCAGCCTCGCAGCCGGCTCGGAGGTCAACCTCGAGCCGGCCCTGCGCGCCGGCGACGCGATGGGTGGCCACATCGTCCAGGGGCACGTCGACGGCGTCGGCCGCGTGCAGTCGGTCGAGGCCGAGGGCGAGGGCCTGCGCGTGATCGTGGAGGCGCCCGACGAGATCCTCCGCTACTGCGTCGAGAAGGGCTCGATCGCGGTCGAGGGCGTCTCGCTGACCGTCGCCGAGCTGCACGACGACAGCTTCGGCCTTGCGCTGATCCCTCACACGCTCTCCGAGACGACGCTCGCAGACCTCGCGCCCGGCCGGCAGGTCAACCTGGAGATCGACGTGCTCGCCAAGTACGTCGAGCGGCTCGTCCCCCGGCAGTGAGCACCCCCGGGCTACCATCCCCGAGATGACCGCGATGCCGGAGACCACCCCCTTCGCGACGATCGAGGAAGCGCTCGAGGAGATCCGGGCCGGCCGCTTCGTGGTCGTCGTCGACGACGAGGACCGCGAGAACGAGGGCGACCTCACGATCGCCGCCCAGTTCGTCACGCCCGAAGCGGTCAACTTCATGGCCACCTACGGGCGCGGCCTCATCTGCCTGTGCCTGACGCCCGAGCGCTGCTCGGAGCTCGGCCTCCGGCAGATGACAGACCAGAACGAGACGCCGTACGGCACCGCGTTCACCGTCTCGATCGAGGCGCGCGAGGGCGTCTCCACCGGGATCTCGGCCCACGACCGGGCGCACACGATCCAGGTCGCGATCGACCCCGTCTCCACTGCGTACGACCTCGTCCAGCCGGGCCACGTCTTCCCGCTGCAAGCACGACCGGGCGGCGTGCTGCAGCGCTCCGGGCAGACCGAGGCCGCCGTCGACCTGGCCCGCCTCGCCGGGCTCACCGCGGCCGGCGTCGTCTGCGAGATCATGAACGACGACGGCACCATGGCCCGCGTGCCCGACCTGGTTGCCTACTGCGACCGGCACGCTCTCAAGATGGTGACCGTCGCCGACCTGATCGAGTACCGGCGGAAGCACGAGAAGCTGGTGCAACGCGTCGTCTCCGTGCGGCTCCCGACCGAGTTCGGCGAGTTCCAGGCGGTCGCCTACGAGGAGGTCCTGACCGGCAAGCAGCACGTCGCCCTCGTCAAGGGGGACGTCGCCGGCGCCGAGAACGTGCTGGTCCGCGTCCACTCCGAGTGCCTCACCGGCGACGTCTTCCACTCGCAGCGCTGCGACTGCGGCGAGCAGCTCGAGCACGCGTTGCGTCGGATCGAGGCGGAGGGAGCGGGAGTGGTGCTGTACCTGGCCCAGGAGGGGCGCGGCATCGGCCTGCTCAACAAGCTCCGCGCCTACGAGCTGCAGGAGAGCGGCCTGGACACGGTCGAGGCGAACCTCGAGCTCGGCTTCGCCGCCGACCAGCGCGAGTACGGCATCGGCTCACAGATCCTCGCCGACCTCGGCCTGACCACGATTCGCGTGCTCACCAACAACCCGAAGAAGATCTCCGGCATCACCGGCTTCGGGCTCACCGTGGTCTCCCAGGAGCCGATCGAGATCACTCCGAACACGGAGAACCGCCGCTACCTCGACACGAAGCGTGAGAAGCTCGGGCACACGATCGGGGAGAAGCTGCACCACCAGCGCGTCCGCTTCGATCCCGAGCACTGGAAAGGGGCCGAAGCATGAGCGACCGCTACGACACGCCGCACGGGGACGACGATCTCGCCCGCTTCGACCTCGACCTGGAGCCACCCCGCGAAGACGACGTCCTCGAGGCGGCGAGCGAGAACGTGCTGGCGGCCGCGAGCGACACCGCGCTCGAAGCCTGGCCCCGCGCCGAGGAGGGAGAAGCGGATCCCGGCGCGCCCGCCGAGGCCACCGGCTACGCGTCCGAGGCTCACGATCACGACCCTGTCGCCGCCGCGCTCGCAGACCACGTCTCCGCCACGATGGAGCACGCCCCGGGCGACCTCACCGTGCCCCCCGGCTACTCGGTGCTCGACGGCGAGCCGGTAGGCGAGCGCCGCGCCGTCGGCGTCGTCGTCGCGCGCTTCAACGGCGACGTCACGACGAGGCTGCTCGAGAGCGCCCTCGGCGAGCTCGAGGCCTGCGGCGTCGCGCGCGACGCCGTCACGGTGATGCCGGTGCCCGGCGCGTTCGAACTGCCGCTCGCCGCCATGGCGCTCGCGAAGACCCGCCGCTTCGCGTGCGTCGTCGCGCTCGGCTGTGTCATCCGCGGCGACACACCGCATTTCGACTACGTCTCCGGCGAGGCCGCGAGCGGCCTCCAGCTCGCCGCGATCGAGACCGGTGTGCCCGTCGCCTTCGGCGTCCTCACCCTCGACCGCGCCGACCAGGCCGACAGCCGCGTCGGCAAGGGCGCGGAAGCCGTTCGCACCGCCCTCGAGATGGCCGACGTGTTCGCCAACCTCCGCGCCGCAGCAGCGCGTTGATTTCCCGCAGACCCGGGATCCCCGACCGGGGATCCCGGGTCGCGACGATCCCTGAAGCCGGGAACCTACGGTTCCCAGTGAACCTCCCTCTATGGTTCCACGGCTGACGGTGTCGCGGCACGGAGCGTTTCGGTACCATTGGCCGCCGCATGTCCAAGGTCTGCGCCATCTGTGGGAAGAAGCCCGGCTTCGGCAACAACCGGAGCCACTCCATGGTCGCCACGAAGCGCCGCTTCAACCCGAACCTGCAGCGCGTCCGCATGCTCCTCGACGGCAAGGCGATGCGCGCCTACGTCTGCACGCGCTGCCTCAAGGCCGGCAAAGTCACCAAAGCCGTCTGAC
>DAIOGR010000039.1:0-12043 GCA_036745155.1 Gaiella sp. | reverse complement strand
ACGGCGCGTGTGCGGCGCGAGATGAGCGTCGATGGCACCGGGCCATCGTGACCGGCGAGACCGGGAGACGCAAGTGCTTCGGAGGCCTCCCGTTTGCCGGCGCCCGGACCTACCTCGTGTTGGGGATTCGCGCCCGATTCCCCTCGAACTAGGGACGTACGGGGCTCTGCCACCGTCGATAGGCACGGCAATGACCTCGATCCCGAGCCGTCCGTGGGGTCAGGCACGCCGAGGAGAGACCTGCAGCAGGAAGCACGCTCGTCGCACGACGACGGTCGCCGTGCTGGCTGCTGCAGCGATCGCCGTCGTGTCTCCCGTCGCAGCCCACGCCACCGGCACCCAAGCCGTGCATCCGGCCAAGAAGCCGAGTGCCGCCAAGCGACAAGCAGCAACACCGCCCGCGCTCCCGAAGCGCTGCACCGAGCTCGGGATCTACCGCGACGACCCCGTCGGGACGTTCCCGTCGCTCGTGAAGAGCCTCGGGCCGAACGTCACGACAGTGTCGACGTACGTCACGGCCGGCAACGGCCTCGATCCCAAGCTGGCCGCACTGGCCCGTGCCAGAGGCCTCCGCCTGCTCGTCACCTGGATGCCGGACAACGGCACGGACGAGACGTACCTGCCAGGCTACTCACTCGCGAACATCACGGGAGGTGTGCTCGACAACGACCTGCGGGCACTCGCCCGGGAGCTGAAGGCCGCGGGCGTCCCGGTGCTGTTCCGGCCGATGCCCGAGCCCAATACGCCGTGGTACTCGTGGTCGGGGACGACGAACGGGAACACACCCGCCGAGTACGTGCTGGCCTGGAAGCACGTCCGGAAGGTCGTCCGGCAGGTGGCGGGCTTCAAGGTGAGCTTCCTCTGGAGCCCGTACGTCCGGAGCGTGCCGGAGACGGACGCCAACGCAATCAAGCAGTACTTCCCCGGCGCCGCGAACGTCGATGTGGTCGGCGTGTCCGGCTACAACTTCGGCGCCACCGGCGGCCTCGACTGGGCCGACCCGAAAGCCCTCTTCCTGCCCGCGTACGCAACGATCCAGGGCCTCGCAGCCAAGCCGTTCTGGATCACCGAAACCGGTTCGACCGGGTCGGGGGGAAGTCAGACGGCATGGATCGCCTCGCTCCGCACACTCAAGGCCTCCATGCCGCGGCTGCGCGGCGTCGTCTGGTTCGACGTCGCGGATCCCCAGGGGGACTTCCGTCTCGCCGGCCCGGCGCTCCAAACAACCAAGTCTCTGCTCAAGGGGAGGTGCATCGTCTGATGGCAGTCGAGGCTCGTAGACGCCGAATCACCAGGCGCCGCCGGCGTCTGACGCTGCCTCCGCCGCAAGCCCAGGCGAGCCGCCCGGGCGCTCCCGCCGCACCAGCGCCCGCCGCCGGGGGCGGTGGCGGGGGAGGCGGCGGAGGTGGCAACCCACCCTCCGGGCCGGTCCTGACCCTGGAGATGGTCGACCGGCTCTTCTGGCGCGCAGGCTTCGGCCCCAGCCAGGCCGACCGGGCCGCGTGGACCGGCAAGCGGGCCAGCGAGCCCGTCGACTGGCTGCTCAACACGCCCCAGGGCGCCCCGGCCGGGCCACAAGCGACGCTCAGCGGCCAGCCCATCGACCGGCTCGCCGGCGTCACCGAGGCCGTGCTCGAGTGGGTGGGTCGCATGGTCTCCTCCCGCAACCCCCTCGTGGAGCGGCTGACGTTCTTCTGGCACCGGCATTGGGCCTGCTCGCTCGACAGCGTCGACCTCCTCTTCATGGTCAGGCAGAACGACCTGTTCCGACGCTATGCCGACCTGGGCTCGAACCCGAACGCCGACTTCCGCAGCCTCGCGTACGAGGTCAGCGAGGACCCTGCGATGCTCCGCTACCTGAACGGCGAGCTCAACCGCCGCGGCCGACCCAACGAGAACTACGCCCGCGAGCTGATGGAGCTCTTCTGCCTCGGTGTTACCGATGCCGCGGGCAATCCGAACTACACGGAGACGGACGTGCGCGAACTGGCCCGTGCGCTCTCCGGCTGGACGATCGACACGACCGACCCGAACAACCCGCGCGGCGTGTTCAGCGCCTCTCGCTTCGACAACGCCTCGAAGACGTTTCTCGGTCGAACCGGCAACTTCGGATCGCGTCAGGCCGTCGACATCGTGCTTGCCCGCCCCCAGCACGCAAGCTATCTCGTCAGCAAGCTCTGGTCGGAGTTCATCGTCGGACCGCCCGACGCCACCACGCTCGCCGACCTCGTCGCCACCTACACCGCGAATGCGCTGCAGCTCAAGCCGCTGCTGAGGAAGATCCTCATGCATCCGCAACTGTTCGACTCCCTCTCCGAGCCCACCCTGATCAAGCCCCCGATCGTGTACGTCGCGGGGGGCTTTCGCCAGGTCGGGCTCAACCTCGTCAACACCGGCCCGTACTCGCGGCTGGCCGAGATGGCCCAGGTGCCGTTCTTCCCGCCGAACGTCTCCGGCTGGGAGTACGGCTCCGCGTTCCTCACGACCAACGCGGTGCTCAACCGCTGGGGCTTCGGGTCCGACCTCGTCGGCCGCCTCAACCCGCCCGACGTGCCCGGGGAGACACCCCAGGCCGCCTTCGACCGCGCATACGCGACGGCGGGGCGGCCGTGGCTGAGCGCGGCCACCCGGGCGGCGATGCTCGACTACGCGACCCGCGCCCCGGCCGGCAACAGCTCTGCCCGCCAGGCCCGCCAGCGCGTGCTTCTGGCCATGGCCCTCGCGGGCCCCGACACCCACGTCATGTGATGAGCGAGGAGCCCATGTCCGACACGCCCGCACCCGAGACCGCCGCCGAGATCCACGCGCTCCGGTGCGCCGACTGCGCCAGGGCGGACAGCGCCGACCACGATGCCCGCCCCGTCGACATGCTGCCGATCCCGGTCGACGCGTTGGCCGGGTTCCCCGACGGCGTGCCGCAGACGCGCGGGCACAACCGCAGGCAGTTCGTCCGCAACGGCGTCCTCGGGTTCGCGTCCGTCTATGCCGCCCAGGCGCTCAACTGGACGAGCGTCTTCGAGGCAGCAGTGGCGGAAGCCGCCTCGGACCCTGCCAACCAGCTCGTGATGCTCTATCTCAACGGCGGCATGGACGGCCTCAACTGCATCGTCCCGGGCGCCTCCGCCAACTACGACGCCTATCGGACTGCGCGGCCGACGCTCTACCGGGAGCTCAACATGCCGTCCGTTCCCGGCAGGGTCGGCTCGACGCCGGCGCCCGGCACCGGCGGCGAGGTGTCGTTCGCGAACGCCGTCGTCTCCGGTGCGGGCAACAACGGCGATGCGAAGGGGTTCGACACGCTCTGGGGCGATGGACTCGGCGGGCTGGGATCGGATCTCGCGTACCTGCCGGGCATGCACTTCATGCCGGCGAACGGATCGCACTTCGAGGCGACGGACTACATCTTCGCCGGCAACCTGGGACGACTCGGAACGGGATGGCTGGGCCGTTGGCTCGACCTCTACGGATCCTCCGTCAACCCCCTGCAGGCGGTGTCGATCGGGTCGTCGCTCTCCAAGCAGATTCGCACGGCGTCGGCACCCGTCTGTTCCGTACCGACCACCTTCGGCAACTTCCGCTTCTCCGTGAACGGTGTCGGCTCGAGCACGAACGTGAACGACGAGGTCGGTCGTCTGGCGGCGATCCCGGCGACGACGGCCGGAGTGGCACGGAGCCGCTCGGTCTTCCAGACGACCGTGAACGTGTCCAACCAGCTGGGCTCGACGACCCCGCCCGGTGCAAACCCCGACTATCCGGTGGGCTCGCTCTCCGACCGCCTCAAGACCGCCGCCACGCTGCTGTCCGCGAACCTCGGTGTCAAGATCGTCACGATCGACTGGGGCTCCTTCGACACGCACGGCGACCAGGCTGCAGCGATGGACCCGCAGATCACGACGCTGTCGCGAGCGCTCGCTGCGTTCAAGAACGACCTCACGACCCGCGGCATCGAGCAGCGCGTGATCACCGTGGTGTTCACCGAGTTCGGGCGCCGCGTCGGCGAGAACGGCTCCATCGGCACGGATCACGGGGCGGGAGGCCCCTGCTTCGTGATGGGCTCGGCCGTTCGAGGAGGCCTGGCAGGCAACCAACCGAGCGTCACGTCGCTCGTGAACGGCAACCTGGGAGTGACGACCGATTTCCGGACCGTCTGGCAGGCGATCATCGGCGAATGGCTCGGCGGTGACCCCGCCCGGATCCTTCCGGGCGCCCCCTTCGCCGGCATCTCCCGACCCGACGGGCAGACCACGCTGATCAAGTGAAGAAGATGACGTGGGCTCGGCTCCTCCTCGCCGCCGGCGTCGTGGTGGCGATCACGGCCGGGGTGGCGCTCGCAGGCCGGGGACAGGATCAGCGCCTGCGTCGCCTGCACTTCCCGCCGCCGCCGCCGGCGCTCCCCGACTCTCTGCCGGCCCAACCCGATCCTGCAACGGCCCCGCCGGCCGGTGGTGGTGGCGGCCAGCCTCCCCCGCCGCCGCTCCCACGCACGGTGGCCGTGGACGAGAACGAGTACTCGATCGGCCTCTCACGCACCCTCGTCGGCGCGGGCGCGGTCACGTTCAACGTCTACAACCGCGGCATGGACGATCACGACCTGGCCGTCGTCGACGTGAGCGGGAACGTCCAGGTGGTCGCCGTGCCGCCCCGCGAGATGCGCTCGCTCGTCGTGCAGCTGGGAGTGGGGCGCACCCGCATCTACTGCTCGCTGTTCGCAGGCACGCCGGCGAGCCACGAGGCGCTCGGGATGAGCACCACGATCGACGTCGGCTGAGCATTCCGCCCGGTCGTCGGCGCTGCGTGCACCGTTCGGGCGGGAAAGGTCAAGTCGTGGCTCACTCGCGCCGATAACCGTTCGGTGGAGCCCCAGGCGAGCCTCTCGCTCCCCGTCGACGTCATCGAGACGCCGCGCCTTCGCCTGCAGCGCTGGGACGACTCGCATTTCGACGACTTCCTCGTCTTCATGCGCGATCCGGACGTGATCCGCTACATCAGGCCACTGCCGCTCAGCGACGAGAAGGGTGCCGAGCACCACGTGCGCTCGCTGGAGGAATGGAACGTCCACGGCTTCGGCAAACGCGCCGTGCTCGAGGCCAGCACGGGTGGGTGGCTGGGCTTCGTCGAGCTCTCCCTCGTCGGGCCTGGCAAGGGGTGCCGCGAAGACGACGTCGAGATCGGCTACTTCATCGACCCCGAGCGCTGGGGTGAAGGGATCGCGACAGAGGCTGCCATCGCGGTGCGGGACGAGGCGTTCGCGCGCGTCGGCCTGGACGAGCTGGTCGGCCGTAGCCGCGTCGAGAACGTCGCGTCGGCCCGCGTGATGGCGAAGGCCGGCTTCCGTCACGTTCGCAGCTACTCCCTCGAGGAGGGTGTCACGGTCGACATCCACCGGATCAGCCGCGACGAGTGGATGAGAACCCGTCTCGGCACGCTCCTGCACACGACGCGGCCGCTGCCACCGCGCCCTGACGGCGACCGCAACGAGGGGTACCGTGAGAACGGCTGACCGCGCGGCCGCAGCCGTCCTCGACGCACCGGCCGAGGTCGCGGCGGCCGCCGCGACCGACCACTCTGCGTTGCCCGAGGCCCCGTCCGAGCCCGTGACCTATCACGTGCTCCTGCTCGCGGGAGAGCCGAGGCGCCACACGTGCACGCTGCCTGCGGGCATCGAGGCCGGATCGGACATCGAGGTGGCCGGAGCGCTCTGGACCGTCGCCGACGTGCGCAGCGGCCAGGACGGCTCCTCCGCCACGCTCGTCTGCATCTACGCGGACTGAGGGCGCCGGCCGGCCGGAAGCCCGGCCTTACGGTTCTGCGGGAGGCTCTGCGGGCGGCCGTTGCGGCTGTCGCTGCTGTTGCGCCGGCTGCCCCGTCCTCGGCTGCTCGCTCGGCGGATCGAGCATCTTCCGGGGATCGACCTCCGCCACGGCGTCTTTCACCTCGCGCACCCCGGTCCCGAGGCGGCGGGCCATCTGGGGGACGCCCTTGGCGCCGAACAGCAGCGCGAGGATGCCCACGAGGATGACGATCTCCCAGATCCCGAGGCCGAGCGGCACCCGCTGATCGTAGCGGCAACAGGGGCGGCGGCGGCTTCCGTCCCGGTACGGTCAGAGAACATGGAGATCCCCGGCTTCGTCGACGTTCACTCTCATGTCGTCCCGTCGGGGGACGACGGCGCCACCTCGATCGAGCAGGGGCTCGAGCTCTGCCGTCTCGCCTTCGAGGCAGGGACGCGCGTGCTGTTCGCCACTCCGCACGCGCACGCAGCCTGGGACACCTACCCGCGCACCCCCGCGCGCGAGCGCATCTTCGCCGCGGCCTACCCCACCATGCGTGACACGGTCGCGACCTGGGGCCTCGACCTGCGGCGCGGATGGGAGGTGTACCCGAGCGTGATCGCCGACAGCGACCCGTTCGAGCTCCGCCTCGAGGGAACGAACGCGGTCCTCGTCGAGTTCCCCGGCTGGTGGCTCGACGTCCCCGACCCGATCCCGCTCGTCACCGCGGCGTGTGAGCGCATCGAGGCGGCGGGCCTCGTGCCGGTGCTGGCGCACCCCGAGCGCTGCCCGGCCGTGAGCCACGCGCCGGAGCTCGTGGCTCCGCTTGCCGAGCGTGGTTGGCCGCTGTGCCTGAACGCCCCCTCGCTGCTCGGCGAGCACGGCGTCATCTCCGAGCGGACGGCGTGGAGGCTGCTCGACGACGGCGTCATCTCCCTGGCAGCCTCGGACGCGCACCGGTTCGAACGGCCGCCGACGCTCGACCGCGCCTTTCTCGAGGTCGAGCGGCGCTACGGGCGCGACCGCGCCCTGCCGCTCTTCGACGGCAGCGCCCTCCGGATCGACGCCTGAACAGCGCGAGCGGTTCACCCTGACCGGGCCGGGTGTCTCCCCCAGGGTGTCTCCCTGGGGGAGACACCCTTTGTCACGAAAGCGCAACTTCTCGTCCACAGGCCGGGGCGAGACGATGCCCGGCGCGCGCCGCCTCCGGGGCCGGTGCGGCCCGTCCGCGTGGGCTCGTGACGTGAAGGCGCTGCTACGCTGGCTCTCTTCCGGGGAACCCGCCCGGCACACGCTCGACGAGGAGTGGGATCGCGCATGGAGGGGACGATGCTCTGGTTCAACGACGTGAAGAACCTCGGCGTGATCGAGACGGAAGAGGGGAACCTTCCCGTGCACGGCGACGACTTCCTGCCCGGTCAGGCGCCTGTCGGGCGCTGCAAGGGTCTCGCCGTTTCGTTCACCGTCGCCGACGACCAGCCGGAGCGGAGGGCGGTGCAAGTGTCCGTCGTCCCCGAGGTCGTCGGAAACCGTGCCCGGCCCCGCCATCGCGGCATGGGCTGATCAGGCGATTCGCAGGACGACGCGCCGCGTCGCCGACGTGCGCGCCGCGTCGGTGACCCGGACGACGAACGTGAAGCGCCCGCGTGCGGTCGGCGTTCCGGTCAGCCGGCCGGCGGCGGTCAGCCGCAGGCCCCTGGGCACAGCCCCGGAGGCGCGCGTCCAGCGATAGGGCGCCTTGCCCCCCTTGGCTACCAGCCGTGCGGCGTAGGGCCTGCCTGCTCTGCCGAGGCGAACGGGCGCTGCGGACACGGTCAGAGCTCTGCGCTCCGGCGGCACCGCCTCGGCGACGATTCCGAGCTTCACCATCGTCTCGTGCAGGAGCGTCGCCAGCGCGCGCGCGCCTTGCCAGGTGAGGTGCAGGCCGTCCGGTTGGAACCAGTCGGGGTGGCTGCGGGAGTAGAGGTTCCAGTCGACCACGGACATCTCGGGGTGCCGTTCCGCGGCCGCCCTGATCATGTCGTTCATGGCGAGGTAGGACTGCCGTTCCGCCCGCAGCGTCAGCCAGAGCACGTGCTGCACGTCGAGGGCGCGCAGGGCCGTGAGTGCGTCCTCGATGTTGCCGGCGTAGGCCTGCTCGAAGTCGTTGTAGCCCACCGCCACGATCACCGTGCTGCCCGCGAGCGTGCGCCCGAGCTTCTCGACGAGCTGGAGCACGGTCGGGGGCGTCGAATCCTTGTACGGGCAGCTCGTCTGCCCGACCCGTCGGCAAGGGGCGAGTTCGAGGTCGACATCGGCGCCGCGGCGGAGCGTTGCGAGCGCTTCGCTCTCGTAGGCGATCGCGTCGGGGACCGAGTCGCCGATCATCGTCACGTGCGGGAGCGCCGCTGCCGGCGATCTCGCGGCGAGCACACCGGCCGCCGCAAGGAGGGCGATCGCGATCGTGAGGACGGCCGGGCGTGCTGCGCTTCGGCCTGCTGGGCGACGCATCCATTGATCGTACTGGGTGGGAATCGCCTCGATCGGGGCACTCCCGGAAAGCCGCGCCTGTACCCCAGCGACAGCAGCTCCGGCTCCGAATAGGTAAACTGCAGGCGAAATCAAGAGCGCGGTCCCGGAGGCACGACGCCTCCCTCACCCGTTCGACGAAGGGTGAGAGGAGGTGTTTTCTATGGCAACCGGAACCGTGAAGTGGTTCAACGATGCGAAGGGCTACGGCTTCATCGCCCCCGACGAGGGTGGCAAGGATCTGTTCGTCCACCACAGCAACATCGCAGGCGAGGGCTTCAAGTCCCTTCCCGAGAACGCGAAGGTCGAGTTCGAGGCGCGCGAGGGCTCGAAGGGCCCCGAGGCGACGAACGTGACGCTGATCTAGGGCGCGTAGCGGCGCGCGGCCCCGTCGAGGGGCCGCGCGCCTTCACGATCTCCTTGAAAGGGGTTTCGCCATCGCAGGCGAGGAGAAGATCGAGATGGAGGGGGAGGTGCTCGAGGCGTTCCCGAGCGGGATGTTTCGCGTCAGCCTCGACAACGGGCACGAGCTGATCGCCTACACGGCCGGCAAGATGCGCCGCTACCGGATCCGCGTCAACCCGGGTGACAGGATCAAGGTCGAGCTGTCGCCGTATGACCTGAACCGCGGCAGGATCGTCTATCGCTACCGCTGAGCGGCGGGGACGGGCAGGCTAGCGTTTCTTGCCCTTGCGCCCGCGGGCGCCGGGCCGCTGCTGCACCACCATGCCCTGCGCACCGCGCTCCACGCGGCGCCGCTGGTCGCGATTGACCGGCTCGGGCATCTGGCCCTGATCTCCGACGAGCTCCATGTACGCCTTCCGTTCGGACGGCGTCATCACGGCGATCGCCCGCTGCGCCTGCTCGGGCGTCTTGATCTCGCCGAAGCTCTGCATCTTCCGGATCGCGCTTGCGAGCTCGGGGTTCGTCCGCTCGTACGCTGCGACCGACATCTTCTGGAACCAGCGCCGCATGAACGGGATCTTCGAGAGCAGCTCGACGACCGGTCGCAGCGCCCTGCCGCCCGCGACGCGCGACAGCACGAACAGCAGCAGCATCAGGACGAGCAGGCTGCCGAGGATGATGAACGGCAGCAGATAGAGGAAGCTGATTGCGAGCGGCATCTGCATGGTGCAGCGGGATGCTAGCCGAGCACGGCTAGGCGAGCCCGCCCTGCCCGTTGGACGGCGAGGTGCGCTGGTTCTCGTCGCGGGCGCGCACGATGCGCTCGCGGAGCGCCTGCGGCTCGTTCACGCCGGCGAAGCCGATGCGATCCGACAGGTCGTCGCTCGCCGTGTCGAAGTCGATCGCGCCGACCTTCAGCATCCGGTCGAGGGGCGACTGGAAGACCGTGATGTTCTGGATGCGGTCGACGTTCGCCGAGGTCTCGGTCTTGGAGAGGATGCCGCGGCGGATCTGGAGGCGCTTCGTCGTGATCGTGTACTGGGTGAAGAATCGCATCACCCAACTGGCGGCGACCGTCAGGGCCACCCCTACCACGAGGAGCAGCACCGCCCAGACGACGGGGAGATCGACGCCCGCCCACCCGAGCAGGAGCACCAGCACGAGCGGTGCGACCGACAGGAGGAAGCCCTTCGCGTGGAAGGAGAGGCTTGCGCGCCACGTCGGGTGGCCCTCCCAGATCAGAGACTCGTCACGCAGCAGCTCCATGCGCGCGACGATATCGCGTTCGCCGCCGACGGGCCTCGTGGAGGAGTGCGGCGGTTCGCGGTGAAACATCCCGCGCATGGACGAGCAGAGCCACAAGGACGAGATGCGCGCCGCTCTGCGCGGGGACTTCGAGCGACTGCGCGCGCGCCGCGGAGGCCCGGAGCCGCTGGGCGCCGGGACGCTCCCGGCGCAGCCGGTGGTGCCTCCGCCGGCGGTCGGAGAGCCCGTGCCGGGCGATGTTGGGCGGCGCGGCTTCGTCGCGCGCTTGCTCGGCCGCAGCTGACGCAGCTGCTAGCGTCGCGCGCGTGGTGCGCCGGCTCGCCCACCTGATCTGGGGCGCGGAGGTCGACCCGGCGCTTCGTCCGGTCCTGCTCGTCTCGCTGATGAGCTCGATCGCCGGCTCGAGCGCGTGGAGCTTCATGGGCATCTGGGCGGTGAAGGAGCTCGGGGCAACGTCGGTGCAGCTGTCCTACGGATTCCTGGTGGGAGCGGTCGTCGGAGGTGTGGTCGGATACGTCGGCGGCCACCTCTCCGATGTGTTCGGACGGCGCCGGCTGATCCTGGCGGCGGAGGGCATGCTCGCCGTCTACATGATCCTGTTCCTCACGGCCGGCTCGAACGTGGTTCTCGGGCTCGGCCTGATGGTCGGCGCCGGCGCGCTCGGCTCGTTCGGCGGCTCCGCCGGGCAGGCGATGGTGGCCGACCTGGTGCCGCCGGTGCATCACGAGGCGGCGTATGCGTCGGTTCGGGTGGCTTCGAACCTGGGTGTCACGATGGGCCCTCCGGTCGGCAGCCTCTTCCTGCTCGGCGGCGGCTGGCACACGTTCTTCCCCGGAGTCAGCCTGATGGCGCTCGGGGCCTGGGTGGTGGCCTACCGGTATCTGCCCCGGCGTGGCGCCTACGCGCCTGAGGCGGCGCCGGAGCGGGGGTCGCTGGGCGTGATCGTGCGTGACCGGCCCTTCCTCCTGTTCATGGGCGCGAGCGTCTTCTCCTGGCTCGTGTACGTCGCGTACGAGACGGTGCTGCCCGTCTCGCTCGTCGAGAGCCACGGCCTGCCGGAGTGGGGGTGGGGGCTGATGGTCGTCGTCAACCCGTTGCTCGTCACGTTCTTCCAGCTCCGCCTGACACGGGCGGTCGCGCACGTCCCCGCGGCGCCGAAGTACCTGGCCGCGCTGCTGCTGATGGGGCTGCCGTTCCTGTTGTTCGGCGTCACGTCCGCGATCCCGGTGATCCTCGTCGTGCTGATCGTGTTCGTGATCGGCGAGATGCTGTGGGTGCCGACCTCGCAGATGGTCGTTGCCGGGCTTGCGCCCCCCGACGTGCGGGGTGCCTACATGGGCGCGTTCGGCGGCACGGCGGCAGTGGGGTTCGCGCTCGCGCCGTTCCTGGGGCTGCAGGTGCGCGGCTCGGCCGGGGACGCCGCCATGTGGGCCGCCTTCGCGGGGGTGGCCGTGGTGGGCGGCGTGCTCGGAGCGCTCGCCTGCCGGTGGGTGCGCCCGGCCGACGCGGACGCGGCGGGCTCTGCTGTACTTGGCGCATGAACCGCGCGGAGCGCGACGCGATCCTGGGGAAGAACGTCGCGAAGCCCGAGACGCCGAAGGAGCGCGGGCAGCTCGCGGGGCTCGACGAGGACCTGCGCTCGAGCCCGCTGCGCGGCAAGCGGCTCCGCCTGCGCCTGCTCAATTTCCGGCCCTCCGCGGACGGCTACCTGTCGGCGCTCGGCGGCCCGCTGCCGTACATGGTGCGGCTGCGGGAGATAGCGGAGCAGACGGACGCGCACGAGGCGAGGCTGCGGGAGAGCTGGCGGGCGCTGGCCGCCGGCTCGCGCGACGCTGCCATGTTCGCCGCCGCCTGGCGTGCCGAGGTCGGGCGCTGGTCGTTCGACGAGGTCAACGACCTGATCGAGCGGCACAACCGCTGGTACCCGGCCGAGTCGCGGCTCCCGATGGACCCGAAGACGCGGACGTACGCCCTCGTGAACGGCGAGGACTACCGCAAGCGTCCGCTCGACGCGGCGTGGGCCCTCGAGCGCTTTCCGGCCGAGCTCAGCCTGGCGCGGGCGCAGTAGCCCGCACGAGGACGTCGATGGCGTG
>DAIOGR010000038.1:0-12055 GCA_036745155.1 Gaiella sp. | reverse complement strand
AGCGCGAGGAAGAGCGCTGTCGAGAGGCCACGGTCGGGCAGGTAGTCCGCCTGCCGAAGCGCTCCTTCGAGCTCGTCGATCGTGCGGAAGGCGCTCATCGGTAGAGCCTAGCCCACGCGTCCCGTCGTCCGATCGCGTTTGGGCTCGCCACCACCCGTCCCGCGGGTGGCTGCAGCGTGGGCGTGGATTCAGGCTGGCCTGCAGGCCCGGGAACGTCGACCACTACAGTTGCCCCATGAACGTCGTCGAGGCCATCGACCTCCGCCGCACCTACAGGACGACCACCGGCTCGTTCAGGCGACGCTCGCTGGAGGTCGAGGCGGTGCGCGGGGTCAGCTTCTCGATCGCCGAGGGCGAGCTGTTCGGGCTGCTCGGCCCGAACGGGGCCGGCAAGACGACGACGATCAAGATGCTGATCACGCTCCTCATCCCCACCTCGGGCGAGGCGCGCGTGCTCGGGCGCGATGTCGTCCAGGACGCTCGCTGGGTGCGCGAGCGGATCGGCTACGTCTTCGGAGGGGAACGCGGGCTCTACGAGCGGCTCTCCGCCTTCGACAACCTCCGCTACTTCGCAGAGCTGTACGGGGTCGAGCCGAAGCGGCAGCGTCCACGGATCGACGAGCTGCTCGAACTCGTCGGGCTGAGAGGACGCGAGCAGGAGCGAGTCGAGGGATACTCCCGGGGGATGCGCCAGCGCCTGCACATCGCGCGCGGGCTGCTCCACGACCCGCCCGTGGTGTTCCTCGACGAGCCGACGATCGGCGTCGATCCCGTCGGCGCCCGCGAGCTTCGCGCCACGATCGCCTCGCTCACCGACGCCGGCAAGACCGTGCTCCTGACGACGCACTACATGTTCGAAGCCGACGCACTCTGCGATCGGATCGCCGTGATCGCAAACGGCGAGATCGTGGCGCAGGGAACGCCGCAGGAGCTGAAGGCGGGCGTCGCCGACGGAAGCGTCGTCGAGGTGGAGGTGTTCGGTGTCGAGGAGCGCTCGCTCGAGCTGGTTCGCAGGCTCGCAGGCGTGCGGGCCGTCGCCGTCGAGGACAGGGATCAGAAGCAGCTGCTGGTCGTGCAGACCGAGCCCGGGCTCGAGCTCACGCACGCGATTCTCTCGCAGCTCGACGGCGTCTCGGTCGGTCGCGTCTCCTCGCGCGAGCCGACGCTCGAGGACGCGTACGTCGCGCTCGTCACCGCGGCATGATGCGACGGACGGCCCGCCTGCTCTGGGTCGGCTGGCTCGTCCACCTGAAGATGCTGATGCGCTCCGCCTTCAACTTCTGGCTCGGGGTCGTGTATCCGCTCTTCTTCGCATCCGCGGCCTTTCTCATGTTTCGTTCCGGCGACGACCCGAAGCCGCTCCTCTACGCCTCTCTCGGTGCGGCCGTGATGGGGATCTGGGGAGCGACGAGCACGTCCGCGGGAGCCGCGCTCGCCCGCGAACGGTGGCTCGGCACGCTCGAACTGCTCGTCACCGCACCCGCGCACTTCGCGCTGATCCTGCTTCCGGTCACGATCGCCATGGCGACGATCGGCGTCTACAGCATGGTCGCGACCCTGATCTGGGGCCGCCTGGTCTTCGGGATCGAGCTGCACGTCGCCGATTCGCTCGCGTTCGCGCTCGCGGTACCCGCGACCGTCGCCTCGATCGGCGCCCTCGGCTTCCTGCTGGCCGTCGCGTTCGTCCGCTTCCGCCAGGCTTGGGCGCTCGGCAACATGCTCGAGTACCCCGTCTGGCTCGTCTCGGGCTTCCTCGTCCCGCTGGCACTCTTTCCCGACTGGGTACGACCGATCTCGTGGGCGCTCGCACCGACCTGGGGGATCGGCGCCATTCGCGGCGCCGCGCTCGGCGGCGCGCCCTACGGGGACATCGCGCTCGCGCTGTTGCTCGGAGGCGTCTACACGGCTGCGGGGATCCTGCTGCTCGAGCGGGCCCTGCGCGCGGCTCGCGTCAAGGCGTCGCTCGCGCTCTCGTGACCTCGGCCCGTATCTTCCTGATCGGCGGCCTGATCAGCTATCGGGCGCTGTTCGGCTGGCTTTCCCCCTGGGTCTTCATTCCGAGCCTTCTCGTCGCTCCGATCTTCCAGATCCTGCTCTTCGTCTACATCGGGCGCTCGGCGGCACTGGAGTCGGACGAGTTCTACGTGATCGGAAACGGGATCCAGTACGCGTCTATCCCATGCGTCTTCGCGATGACGAACATCATCGCCGGCGAACGCTTCCAGCAGACGCTCGGCTCGATCCTGGTCACTCCCGCGCCACGGCTTCCGCTTTTCGTCGGACGCGCGCTGCCCGTCGTGCTCAACGGTTTCTTCGTCGCCGCCTTCGGGCTCGTCGTCGGTGGGCTCGTCGTCGGAATCCACGTCCCCGCCACCGCGATTGCACCACTCGTGCTCGTCACCGCCGTGAGCGCGCTCTCGTGCACCGGGCTGGGACTGCTCAGCGCCGGCCTCGGGTTGATCGTGCGCGAGACTGCGGTGCTCTCGAACGTCCTCTTCGGCATCCTCCTCGTCTGCACCGGTGCCAACGTCCCGCTCGACGCCTTGCCGGACTGGCTCAGAATGGTCGCTCAGGGCATGCCCTTCACCCACGGGATCGAGGCGGCACGCCTCGTTGCCGACGGCGCCTCGGCCGGCGATGTCGCCGGGCTCGTCGGCCGGGAGGCGCTGATCGGCGCGATCTACGCGGTCGCCGGCTACCTCCTGATCCACGTTCTCGAGCGCCACAGCCGCAGGCACGGAACCCTCGAGCGCGCCTGACGCACGGCGCGGGCTCATCTAGGCTCGGATGATGCGCATGGCACGCATCCTCTGGGTCGGCTGGCTGTTCCACCTGAAGAACCTGACCAACTCGCTGTTCTTCGTTCTGATCTCGGTGCTGCAGCCGGTGATCTTCGCCTCGATCGCGTTCTTCATGTTCGAGCGAGCGAACCGTGGGGGCGGCTTGCTCTATGCGGCGCTCGGGGCAGGGCTGATGGGCATCTGGTCGTCGACGCTCTTCGGCTCCGGCGGCGCGATCCAGTGGATGCGATGGCAGGGGACGCTCGAGGTCGCGATCGCAGCACCGGTTCGCTTCCTCTGGGTGCTCCTGCCGCTCACGGTCTCGACCGCCACGATCGGCCTCTACTCGATCGTGGCGACGCTGCTCTGGGGCCGTCTCTGCTTCGGCGTGCCGCTTGCGCTCGAGCATCCCGCCCTGTTTGCGCTTGCGCTTCCGGTCACCGTCGTCAGCCTTGGCCTCCTCGGCCTCGTCCTCGCCTCGACGTTCGTGCTCTATCGGCAGGCGAGCGCGTTCTCGAACCTCCTCGAGTACCCGGTGTGGCTCGCGACCGGGCTGCTCGTGCCGCTTTCGCTCCTCCCCGGCTGGGTCGAATGGCTCTCGTGGGTGCTCGCACCGACCTGGGGAATGGAGGCGGTCCGGAACGCCGCTCTCGGAGGTGAGGTCTGGCAGGGGATCGGGATGTGCATCCTGCTCGGCGCCGTCTACCTCGCGCTCGGCTCGTTGTTCATGCAGAACTTCGAGCGCCGCGCCCGGCAGCACGCGACGCTTGCGCTGACGTGACGGCCGCGCTACGCGTCTTTTTCGTCGGGGGCCGCCTCTCGTACCGGGCCCTCTTCAACTGGATCTCACCGGTCATGTACGTGACCACGATGCTCGGGTCGCCGCTCTTCCAGATCCTCTTCTTCACCTACCTCGGCCGCTTCGCCGGTAGTCGTGACGACGATTTCTTCATCGTCGGCAACGCCGTCCAGGTCTCTGCGATGGCCGGTATCTACGGGATGGTGATGGGGATCGCGAACGAGCGGCAGTTCGGAACGCTCTCGCCGCTCCTCGCGACGCCCGCGAACCGGCTCGCCGTGTTCACCGGCCGGGCATTACCGAACATCGTCAACGGGATCGCGGTGTCGACATTCGGGTTCGCGGCGAGTTGGCTACTACTCGACTTCGACCCCGACCCGCGGTCGCTTCCTTCGCTCGGGCTCGTCCTCATCGTCACCGTAGCCGCCTGCACGGCGCTCGGGATGCTGATCGGTTCGATCGGCCTGCGCGCCCGCGACGTCTTCTTTGCGGCCAACCTCGTCTACTTCCTGCTGCTGCTGTTCTGTGGCGTCAACATCGACGTCGGCTCACTGCCTGGCTGGATGGAGGCGATCGGCCGTGCTCTGCCGCTGACGCACGGAATCGAGGCTGCTCGCCGGATCGTGGCCGGGGCCTCTCTCGGCGACGTCGCCGGTCTGGTGGCGACCGAAGCCCTGATCGGCGTCGGGTATGGGGTGGCTGCCTATGCCCTCTTCCGGGCGCTCGAGATTGAAGGCCGCCGCCGCGCGAGTCTGGAGACGTTCTAGACCTCGAGCGCCGGGTCCTCAGCGGCCGAGCAGGCCGTGCAGGAGCAGGTCGGCGAAGACGTCCGCGATCTCCTGCACCGTGAGCGGCCCGTCGGGCGAGTACCACTGGTAGGCCCAGTTGCACATGCCGAAGAAGGCGAGGGCGGTGAGGCGGGGATCCGCCGGCCGCAGCTCGCCCGAGGCGACGCCGTGCGCGATCGCGCGCTCGACCCCCGCCTGGTAGAGGTCGCGCTTGCGCCGGATCTCGTGACGGGCCTCGTCGGGCAGCTCGCGGTGGTGCTCGAAGAAGACGCGGACGTGACCGCGGTGCGTCTCCATCAGCTCGAGCACGTCTGACATCACCGCGCGCAACTCGTCGGCGGCCGGGCCGCCGTCGGGCCTCGCCGCCTGCCGCTCGAGGAGGAGGTCGATGAACTCCTCGTGGATCCGGGTCAGCAGCTCGTCCTTGGAGGAGACGTAGTGGTAGAGCGTCGGCTTGCGGATGCCGACCGCCTCGGCGATCTGCCCCACGCCGACCGCGTGGTAGCCGTCACGGTCGAAGAGCACGGCGGCCTCCGCCACGATCTCGCGCCGCTTCGCGTCGGCATTGACAGGGCGTGCCATGCGCCGTAGGTTACTCGACCGACTGGACGGTCGAGTAACGACGTCACGAAAGGAGCCCACGATGGCCTACGAGATCAAGCTGCTCGACCTGATCGACATCGAGCTGGAGTCGAGCTTCCTCGTGCTCGCCCGCAACATGGGCATCCACACGCGCGTCAAGACCTGGGGTTACCTGATCCTGGGTGGCGACGACCCGATCCTCGTGGACACGGGCGCGAGCCACCCCGAGATCATGGAGCGCCTCGGCATGAAGGGGATCGTCACGGAGGAGATGACGATGGAGAGCCAGCTCGCCCGCTTCGGCCTGAAGCACGACGACGTACGGTGGATCATGCACACCCATCACCACATCGACCACGCCGGCCAGGACGACCGCTTCCCCAAGGCAACCGTGATCACGAACCGGCGAGAGCTCGAATACTCGGCCTCGGGGATCATGGGCGGCCAGTACCCGCCCGAGTACGTCAAGCACCACATCGACCGGCTGCACACGCCGGGGGCGTTGCGCCTGCTCGACCTCGAGCTGTCCGGCCCGGACGAGATCTTCCCCGGGATCGTGTGCGAGGCCGCCGGCGGCCACACCGAGGGCTCGATGAACATCAACGTCGAGACGGCGGAGGGCATCGCCTGCATCTGCGGCGACGTCATCTACGACATCCAGAACCAGGTGATCGACCCGATCTACCAGGTGCTCGACTACGAGCCGCAGTCGACGGGCAACCAGGGCACGTCGAAGCGTCAGGAGCGCGCCGCCATCAAGAAGGTCATGAACTCCGGCGAGTTCATCCTGCCGATCCACGACTACCCCGCCCGTGTCGTGAGCCAGCGGGTCGTCTCCCGCTTCGTCGGCGGGTCGGTGCCAGGCCCCGAGCTGCCGGTCGAGCACCGAACGGCCAGCGAGACGAAGGAGATGGGACTGGGGCGCGAGGAGTTCCGCCTCCCGCCCGCCCCGTGAGCTCGACCAGGATCGAATAGGCTCCGGGCCGTGACGAGCACCGGTCACCTGGAAGCCCCGGGCGGTGCCGTGGGCGCAGGCCCCGCGGGGTCGGTCACGTACCTCGAGGCGATCCGTGCCGCGCTCGTCGACGCGATGCGCGAGGACGACCGCGTCTTCCTGCTGGGCGAGGACATCGGCGCCTTCGGCGGCGCGTTCGGCGTCACCGCCGGACTGCTCGACGAGTTCGGGGAGGAGCGGGTGCGCGACACCCCGATTTCCGAGGAGGGGTTCGTCGGCGCGGCCATCGGCGCCGCCTGGATGGGCGAGCGGCCCGTCGTGGAGCTGCAGTTCGCCGACTTCATCACCTGCCCGTTCGACCCGATCGTGACCGTGGCCGCGAAGACCCACTGGCGCTCCGGCCAGGCGATCCCGATCGTGATCCGTTGCCCGACGGGAGGCGGCGTCCGCGGCGGGCCCTTCCACGCGGGCTCGCCCGAGGGCTGGTTCGTCGGTACGGCCGGCCTCAAGGTCGTGTGCCCCGGCACGGTCGAGGACGCCTACGGCCTGCTGCGCGCCGCGATCGAGGATCCGGATCCCGTCCTCTACTTCGAGCACAAGCGGCTCTACCGCACACTCAGAGGGCCGGCCCCGCCGCCGTCCCACCGCACGCCGATCGGGCCGGCGCACGTCGTGCGCGAGGGGTCGGACGCCACCGTCGTGACGTACGGCTCGGGCGTGACGACCGCAATCGCCGCGGCCGAGAGCGCCGGCGCGGACGTCGAGGTCCTCGACCTGCGCACCGTGTGGCCGCTCGACGAGGCGGCCGTGCTGGCATCGCTCGCGAAGACGTCGCGCGTGCTCGTGCTGCAGGAGGCGGCGCGCTCGATCGGTGCGGCGGGGCTCGTGCTCTCCCTGATCGCCCGGCAGGGCTTCGAGCTGCTCGACGCCCCGCCGGCGCTGCATGCGCCGCCCGACACGCCCGTGCCCTTCGCGCCCGAGCTCGAGGACGCCTACATGCCGTCCGTCGAGTCCACCGCGGCGGCGCTCGGCGACCTGCTCGCCTACTGACCGGAGAGGAGGAGCCGTTGCCGATCGAGCCCTGTGTCGACGCCGTCGCGGTCGGACGGGAGGACCGGCGCGAGCTCTTCCGGCTCGTGCTGCTGCAGCGCCTCTTCGAGGAGCGCGAGCTCGTGCTCTACCGGCAGGGCCGCCTCCCCGGATCGGTCTACACGGGCCGCGGCCAGGAGGCCGTGGCGGCGGGAGCCGGGCTCGCGCTCGGCCCCGACGACGTGGTCGCGCCGCTGAACCGGGAGCTCGCCTGCCACTTCGCGCGCGGCGCCACGCCGGCAGACGCGTTCCGCAACTTCATGGGCAAGGGCACCGGCCCCACGCGTGGCCGCGACGGGAACATGCATTTCGGCGCGCCCGCGCGCGGCGTGTTCCCCCTCGTCTCCATGCTGGGCGACCTCGTCCCGGTCGTCGTCGGAGCGGCGCTCGCGTTCAAGCGCCGCGGCGAGTCGCGCGTCGCGCTGACGTTCCTGGGCGAGGGCGCCTTCTCCGTGGGCGACACCCACGAGGGGCTCAACCTGGCGGGTGTCTGGCAGGTGCCTGTCGTGTTCGTCGTGCAGTCGAACCGCTACTCGTACTCGACGCCCGTCTCCCGGCAGATGGTCAATACGAACATCGCGCAGCGCATCTACGGAGGCTGGTCGATCCCCGCGGAGCGGATCGACGGCACCGACGCGATCGCGGTGCTCGACGCCGTCCGGGCAGCCGTGGAACGGGCCCGCCGCGGCAACGGGCCGCAGGCGCTCGAGGCCCTGTCGGTGCGCATGCACGGCCACGCGGGCCACGACGACGCGCGCTACGTGCCTGCCGGGATGCGCGAGGAGTTCGAGGCCCGCTTCGATCCGGTCGAGCGGCTGGCAGCCCGGCTGCGGCTCGACGGGCTCTCGGAGGAGGAGGTCGACGGGCTGCGCGCCGACGCCGCCGCGGAGATCGCCGCGGGGCTCGCCGAGGCGGAGCAGGCTCCGGCCGCCGACCCGGCGACGCTCGAGGACGGCGTGTACGCGGCACCTCCCTGGACAGCGGACTTCGCTTCGCGAAGTTCGGAAACCCGCTCGCGCGGGTTTCCGCCGCGCGAAGATCCCTGAAGCCGGGAACCTACGGTTCCCTGTGACCCCTCCCTGCTATCAGCCCCGTCCTACCCCTACGACGAACTGTGGCCGTCGCCGTCCTTCGCCACCCCGCGGGCGAGCAGGTCGAGCAGGGCGCGCCGGGCGCGAGCAGGAGGCCAGCCGTGGGCGATCCGGAGGTGCCGGTAGGTACGGTCGACCGCGTTCACGAGCAGCGTCGACGTCTCCCGGACGTCGACCCGCCTGATCGAGCCGTCGCGCATCCCCTCCTCCAGCACCCGCTCGAACGGCGACACGTACGCCGCGCGCGAGCGCACCTCGGCCGCTCGCTCGTGGAAGAAGCGCTGATCCGTCTCCTCGTCGAGCCCGCGCAGGAACGCCAGGTGCCGCTCGGTCACCTCACAGACCGACAGCAGGGCGCGTCGGAGGCGCTTCAGGCCCGTGCCACGACCCGCCACGGCGGGCTCGAGGCTCTCCCGGAAGTCGCGCTCGTAGGCGTCCACGAGGAGCGCCAGGATCTCCTCGCGGCCCAGCCCGCGGCGGTAGAGCGTCATCCGCGACAGCCTCGCCTCCTCGGCGATGCGTGCCAGCGTCGCCCCCTGCCAGCCGTGCCGCTCGATCGCGCGGCGAGCGCCTTCGACGACCCGCTGCTCCTGCGCTCTCGAGGCCGAGATCACCATCGGCACGGGACGATAGCGTTGCACGGGTGTTACGTCTATGTAACACTCGCGCCTCCACCCCAGCGACCGGAGGTCCCCATGCCCGTGATCGAGGTCAAGCTCTACGACCGCCGCGTGACCGAGGAGTCCGTGCCCAAGATCGTCGCCTCGCTGACGGACGCACTCGCCGAGTCGAGCGGCGCCGCCAAGGAGCACATCCAGGTGATCGTGCAGGGCGTCTCCCCCAAGCACTGGGGCATCGGCGGCGAAGTCCAGTCCTAGCACCGGCCGATAACCGATAATCGATTTCAACCCGTTCGTCCCGCGGTTTAGACTCGGGTCACCAGGCGTGTCTACTCTCGACGTGAAGGACATCCATGACACAAGCCACTGAGGTTCTGATCCCCTCGACGCCGGACGAGGCGGCACGCCTCTTCGGCGACGGCACGGGGGTGACCGTGATCGGCGGCGGCACGATCGTGCTGCCCGACCTGACCTACGGCGCACCCAAGCCGGCGAAGGCGCTCCTGCTCAGCCGGGCCGGGCTCGCCGGTGTCGGCCGGGAAGGGGGCACGGTCACGATCGGCGCGGCGACCCCGATCGCCGAGCTCGTCGGCCTCCCCGCTCCGCTCGGTCCCTGCGCCGCGAACGTCGCCGACGGCGAGATCCGCTCGCAGGCGACGCTCGGGGGGAACCTGTGCGCAGGCACGGGGCACGACGCTCCGCGCGGCGACCTGCAAGGTGCGCTGCTCGCGCTCGACGCCGTCGCCCGCTCGGTAGGATCCGGCGGCGAGACGTCCGAGCCGCTCGAGGAGTTCCTCGCCCGGCGCGACTCGCGGCTGCTGCTCGACGTGAGCTTCGCCGAGCCCGCCGCGGGCGCGTTCGCTGCGCTCGACTATCCCCACACCCATGAGTACACGGTGCTCGCCGTGTCGGGCGCCCGTGGCGCCGACGGCACGGTGCGGCTGGCCGCGACCGGCCTCGCCGGGCACGGCTGGCGGCTCCGCTCCGCCGAGGCCGCTGCTGCGGATCACGAGGCGGCAGGCGCCGCCGCGGTCGCGGACGTCCGGCTCGGCGACGACGCGCTCGCGTCCGCCTGGTACCGGGAGAAGACGCTGCCGGTGCTCGTCCGCCGCGTCCTGACGAAGCTCGAGGAGGCCGCATGAACCTCACCGTCAACGGCGTCGCTCACGAGATCGAGAGCGGCCCTCTGACCACGCTGCTCGACGTGCTCCGCGAGGAGCTCGGCATCACGAGCCCGAAGGCCGGCTGCGAGCAGGGCGGCTGCGGCGCCTGCACCGTCGTGATCGACGGACAGCCGCGCCGGTCGTGCCTGACCGCCGTCGGCTCGGTGGACGGAGCCGCGGTCACGACCGTCGAGGGGCTCGGTACGCCCGAGCACCTCTCACCGATCCAGCAGGCGTTCACACACCACTACGCGGCGCAGTGCGGCTTCTGCACGTCCGGAATGATGATGGCCGCCCAGGCCTACGTCGACGGCGGCGGCACCGACGACCGCGAGGCGATCCAGCACGCCCTCGGCGGTCACGTCTGCCGCTGCACCGGCTACGTCAAGATCATCGACGCGGTCGCGGCCGCCGCCCGCGGCGACTCGTTCGACATGACGGTGACGGCGGCGGGCACTGCGATGACCAACCTGGGAGGTGTGGCATGAAGGCGGTCGGCGCACGCGTCCCCCGCTACGACGGCATCGCGCACGTGACCGGAAGGACCGTCTTCGTCGACGACGTGCGCGTGCCGGGCACGCTGTGGGTGAAGGCATACCGCTCACCGGTGCACAGCGCCACGTTCACGAACCTCGACACGAGCAAGGCCGAGGCGATGAAGGGCGTGCACGTGATCACCTGGGAGGACGTGCCGCTGCTCGAGTACGGCCACCTCTCCGCCCTCGGCATCCCCGCCGACGAGCCGCTGCTCGCGAAGGACGAGGTGCGCTACAAGGGGCAGCCGATCGCCGTCGTCGCCGCCCCCACCGAGGAGGCCGCCATGGCCGCCGTCGCCGCGATCAGCGCGAACTTCGAGGAGCGCCCCGCCCTGCTCGACGTCCGTAAGGCGTTCGACGCCGACGCCCCCACGATCCACCAGTGGGGCAACTGGTACCCGCACTTCGAAAACGAGATGGACCGCCGCCAGATCCGCAAGGGCAACGTCGAGGAGGCGTTCGACCGGGCCGACCTGATCGTGCAGGGCGTCTACCGGCCCGCTGCGATCGAGCACGTGCCCGTCGAGACCCAGGTGTGCCAGGTCGTGCCGGAGGCGAACGGCCGCCTCACGATCTACTCGTGCACGCAGGCGCTCTACTTCTCCATGGGCGTCGTCGCAGCGCACCTGCAGCTGCCGCTCAACAAGTTGAAGGTCGTCGGCGGCACGGTCGGCGGCGGCTTCGGCGGCAAGGTGGACACGGCCACCGAGACGATGTGCGCCCTGCTCGCCCAGAAGTCCGGGAAGCCGGTCAAGTGGCGCTGGACGCGCGAGGAGGAGTTCCTCTGCTCGTCCACGCGGGCTCCGTGGCACATGGAGATCGCCGACGCCGTCAGCAAGGACGGCTGGATCCTCGGCCGCAAGATGCTGACGCTGCACGACGCCGGTGCATACGCCCGCTTCTCCCCGTACGGCCTGACGAAGCACAGCTTCCACCACACGGGCGCGTACTCGATCCCGAACCTCGAGTTCGACGGCTACGTCGTGTTCACGAACCGCACGCCGACGACGGCGATGCGCGGCTTCGGCGTCACCTCCGTCTCGTTCGCGACGGAGACGCACATGAGCCGCATCGCGCAGGAGCTCGACATCGACCCGTTCGAGCTGCGCCTGAAGAACGCGAACCGGATCGGCGACACGTCGCCGAACCAGATCGTGTACACCGACCCGTCCACCGTGCCCACGATCCTCGCGATCGCGGACGCGGTCGGGCACGACCTGAAGCCGGAGTACAAGGCGATGACCCGCGATCCGCGCCAGGGCGACCTGCTCCCCGAGCACCTCGTCGCCCAGCTCGGGAACCCGGAGGACCACTAGCCATGCCAGTCCACAAGGGCCGCGGCTTCGCGGCGATCGAGTACCCGACCGGGATGAACCAGAACGGCGACCCGTCGCAGGCGTGGATCAAGGTCAAGCCCGACGGCCGTATCGACGTCTTCGCCGGCACGTCCGACATCGGCAACGGGTCGAAGACGATCCAGTCGCAGATCGTGGCCGAGACGATCGGGGTGCCCTACGAGTGGGTCACCTACGACAACTCGAACACCGACTCGTCGCCCGTGTGCACCGGCACGTTCGCCTCGCGCGCCACCTTCGTGGCGGGCAAGGCGGTCGAGAAGGCGGCCGAGAACGCGCGCCAGAAGATCCTCGAGA
>DAIOGR010000037.1:0-12091 GCA_036745155.1 Gaiella sp. | reverse complement strand
GCGGCGATCCCGTGGGAATGGAGCCTCTGCTCGCGCGTCCACGCAGGCGAGTCGCCGGCCACCGTGCCGGACACCCGCGAGGTGCCCGCCCTCTGGGCGGCGTGGTTGCGCCTGAAGCAGGGGCTCGGCGTCGAGTGGGACGTGCTCGCGTTCTGCACCCGTGACGTGCGCCTTCCCGACGGCAGCCTCTTCGGGACGCTCTGCCTCCACCATCAGGCCCCACGCGAGTTCGCGCCCGACGAGGAGGCGCTGCTGGACGTCCTGGCCCGCCTGCTCGCCCAGGAGGTGTGGCGGGAGCGATCGGCCGCCCGGCTCGCCGAGGCCGTCGAGGCGCTCGAGCTGGAGGTGCGCACGCGCGTCGAGCTGGCCGAGGAGCTCCGGCACGAGCTGCGGGCGCCGCTGGCCGTGATCGACGGGTACGCGGAGGCGATGCTCGACGGTGTCCTCGCGCGCGACGACGAGCACGTGGTGCTCGTGCGGCGCGAAGCGGGTCGCGCGGTGCGGCTCCTCGACGAGCTCGTCGACCTCGTCCGGCTCGAGGCGCGGCTGGCTGCCGACGCTGCAACGGAGCCGGCCGACGCCCAGGCGGTTGCGGCGGAGATGCACGAGCGGCTGCAGCCGCTCGCGGAAGCGGCGGGAGTGACGCTGAGCCTCGAGACGGTCGTGGCTGTCGTGGACGTGCCGCGGCGCCGGCTCGAGCAGCTCTGGATCAACCTCGTGCGCAACGCGCTGCGTGCCGTCTCGGGCGGCGCAGGGAGCGAGATCGTCCTCTTCGTGCGGGCCGGCGTGGATGCGGTCGAGGTCGGAGTCGAGGACGACGGCCCGGGCCTCGACGACCACGAGCTCAGACGCGTGTTCGAGCGCTTCTACCGGGGGAGCTCAGGCCGGGAGGCCGGAGAAGGGAGCGGGCTCGGCCTCACGGTGGCGCGGCGGATCGTCGAGAGCGCCGGCGGGCAGATTGCCGCCGAGCACCGGGAGCCGCGCGGGCTGCGGGTCGTCGGTCGCCTGCCTGCTGCCCAGGGCGTCGCGAGCGGCGATCATGCCGCGCCGCAGCCGTAGGGCGACCTCGCTCCTCGGCAGGCCGGTGTCCGACGCCGCCTCGGAGATGGTCATGCCGCGCAGCGCGACCCGCTCCACGACGGCCCAGTCGCCGAGGGCGATCTCGTGCAGGTCGCCGGGCCGCTGGACTGCGACCGGGTCGGGGCGGCGGGGCACGAGGCGAGCCGCTCGGCGGACGGCCTGCACGAGCGGCGCCGGCTCGACCCCCACCGCCGCGGCGCTGCGCTCGACGAGCGCGGCTGCGTCCGTGCGCGACCCGGTCATCCTGACGGCGAGGCCGAACGCAGCGGTGATTCCGTCCCGAGCGTGCCCTCTGCTGCTGCTCATCGACACGATGCTGGCACCGGCGTGTCGCCTCTCCGTGCGGCGACTGTCTAGAACGTGTCAAGAACCGTGGTCGACGAGCCGGTAGCCGACACCGCGTACCGTCTCGACGAGGCCCTCGGCGCCCGCCTCGGCCAGCTTGCGACGGAGATTCGCGACGTGCTGGTCGACGAGCCGTGTCTCGACGTGTGCCGCGTCGATCCCCCAGACCTCGGAGAGCAGGTGATCCCGCGGATACACCCAGCCGGGATGGCCGGCGAGCGCCACCAGGAGCTCGAACTCCCGCCGCGTCAGCGGCACCTCGGTGCCGTGGGCCAACGCCCGCCGGGCATCGAGCTCGACGGTGAGAGGGCCGCAGGAGATCCTCCCGCCCTGAGGACGGGCCTCCGCGCGTGCCGTGAACGCCTTGACCTTGGCCGCGAGCACCTTCGGCGAGACGGGCTTCACCACGTAGTCGATCGCGCCCAGCCGGTAGCCCACGAGCTGATCCAGCTCGTCCTCGACGGAGGTGACGAGAATGACGGGGACGGAGCGTCCGGCCGCGTCGAGTCGTCGCAGCACCTCGAACCCGTCGATGCCCGGGAGCCGGACGTCGAGCAGGACGAGTGCGGGGGCGGCCCGCTCGATCGCCGCCAGGCCCTCCTCGCCGCTGCCGGCCTCGAGCACCCCGATCGACTCGGCCTCCAGGTAGGCGCGCAGCAGCTTGCGGAGCGCCCGGTCGTCGTCGACGAGGAGCACGGTCGGCATCGTCGGCGCTCAGCCTTCCCGCGGGGTCGCCGTCGCCGGGGTCATGGCTCCAGCTCGAGCACCCCGTGCGGCGAGCCGTACGCAGCCAGCAGGTCGAGAAACGGCTGCGACGGCAGCGCCTCGGGGCCGATCACCCCGGTGCCGGACCACGCGCCCGAGGCGATCAGCTCGAGTGCGACGACCGGGTTGAGCGCGGTCTGCCAGACGACGGCCTGCGAGCCGTACTCCCGCATCGACCACTCGTTGTCGACGACGTGGTACAGGTACGTCTTCCGCGGCAGCCCGTCCTTCCCGAGACCGGTCACGAGCGTGCCCGCGCACGTCTTGCCCGTCATCCGGTCGCCGAGCGTCATCGGGTCGGGGAGCGTGGCTGCGACGACGTCGCGCGGGGCGACCTCGACATCCCGGACGCGCACCTTCTCGGTCGAGTCGAGCCCCAGCTTGTGGAGCGTCTTCAGCACGCCGATGAACTCGTCCCCCAGCCCGTACTTGAACGTGACGCGGTTGCAGTCGATCCAGCGCGGGACGAGCAGCACCTCCTCGTGCTCGACGTTGACGCACTCCACCGGGCCGATTCCCTCCGGGAAGTCGAACACCTCGGGCTCCGAGAACGGCTCGGTCGTGAACCAGCCACGCCCCTTCTCCCAGATCACCGGAGGGTTGAGGCACTCCTCGATCGTCGTCCAGATCGAGAACGTCGGCGCGAAGTCGTAGCCCTCGACGACGAGGTTGGCGCCGTCGCGGATCCCGATCTCGTCGACCTCGGAGAAGAGCTCGTCCGCGGCGTGGCGCGCGAACACGTCGGCCGCGCCCGGCTCGATGCCGATGCCCACGAGGGCGAGCAGGCCCTGCTGCTGCCAGTTCTCGTGCTGGGCGAACTGGTAGTCGCCGAGCTTGACGTGCGTCTCGGAGTACGGGTGCTCGGGATGCGGCTGCGACAGCGTCGCCGCCATGTCGAGATACGTCACGCGCGCCTGGAGGCAGGCGTCGAAGATCTGCGGGTTGAACCGCGGGTCGGTGGCGTTGAGGACGACGTCCGCCTTCACGTCCCGGATCAGCGAGATGATCGAGTCCTCGCTCGAGGCGTCGACGCGGGCCGCGTTGAAGCGGTCGTGCTCGCCCAGACGGTCGACGACGGACTGCGGTCGGCTCGGGTCGAGATCCGCGAGCGTGATGCGCTCGAAGAACGCGCGGCGCTGCGCGATCGCGGCGAACGCCGAGCCGACGCCGCCGGTGCCGATGACGAGGATTCTCATGCGGCGGGTTCTACCTGATCGCACGGTCAGGGTCTGCCCGAGACGCTTCCGGCCCGGTGGTACGCTCGCGCCGACGTCGATCTTTGTTTCCCTGGAGGAGCCACCATGAGCGTTGCCGTGACACACCACAAGATGTTCATCGGCGGCGAGTTCGTCGACTCGTCGTCGGGAGAGACGATGGAGGTGCTCAACCCCTCCACCGGCGAGGTGATCGCCGAGGTGCCGCGGGGCACGGCGGACGACGTCGAGCGCGCGGTCGCAGCGGCGAAGCAGGCGTGGGGCACCTGGCGGGACAAGACGCCGAAGGACCGGATGGAGCTGCTCCTCAAGCTCGCCGACGTGATCGACGAGAACGCCGAGGAGCTCGCCCGCCTCGAGTCGCGGAACGTTGGCAAGCCGTGGTGGGTGGCGGTCGACGAGCCCGGCATCATGTCCGACAACCTCCGCTTCTTCGCAGGGGCGGCACGGAACCTGGAGGGGAAGGCGGCCGCCGAGTACGTCGAGGGCTACACGTCGATGATCCGGCGCGAGCCGCTCGGGATCGTGGCCGGCATCTGCCCGTGGAACTACCCGCTCTTCATGGCCGTCTGGAAGATGGGGCCGGCGCTCGCAGCCGGCAACGTGCAGATCATCAAGCCGGCCGAGCAGACGCCGCTGACGATGCTGCGCTTCGTCGAGCTGGCCCAGGAGGTGCTGCCGCCGGGCGTGCTCCAGGTGGTGACAGGTGACGGGGTGCCGGTCGGCGACGCCCTCGTGCGCCACCCCGCCGTCGCACTCGTCTCGCTCACGGGCGACACGGCGACCGGGAAGCTGATCGCGAAGAACGCCGCCGACACCGTCAAGCACGTGCACCTGGAGCTCGGCGGCAAGGCGCCCATGATCGTGCTCGACGACGCCGACCCCGCCACCGTCGCCGAGGCGATCAAGATCGGCGGCTACTTCAACTCGGGCCAGGACTGCACTGCGTCGTCGCGGGTGCTCGTCAGCGAGCGGATCTTCGACGACGTCGTCGCGCGGACCGTCGACGCGGTCAGCGCCCTGACCGTGGGCGACCCGGGCGCCGACGACGAGATCGGCATGGGGCCCGTGATCTCCGCGGAGCAGCAGGAGCGCGTGCTCGGCTTCCTGGAGCGGGCCGTGGACGCGAAGGCGACAGTGCTGACCGGCGGCGGGTCGACCGGGGAGCGCGGGTTCTTCGTGACGCCGACCCTCGTCACGGACGTGGCGCAGGATGCGGAGATCGTCCAGAGCGAGGTGTTCGGCCCCGTCGTGACCGTGCAGTCGTTCGCCTCCGACGAGGCGGCGATCGAGATGGCGAACGACGTGCGCTACGGCCTCGCCTCGTCGGTGTTCTCCGAGAACGTGGGCCGCGCCATGAAGATCGCCGGCCGCCTCGACTTCGGCTGCGTGTGGATCAACGAGCACCTCTTCCCGCTGACGCCCGAGATGCCGCACGGCGGCTTCAAGGAGTCCGGGTACGGCAAGGACATGTCGTCGTACTCGATGGAGGAGTACACGCGGGTCAAGCACGTTTGCGTGAAGCTGGCCTGACGGCCCGCTTGGCCGACTCGCCCGGCGTGCGCGGGGGTCCGGGCCGACGGCCCGACCCCCCGCGCAACGCCCCGATCTTGCGGGTCTCGATTGACGCGATCCGTGCCGCCGTGGTAGGAACTCCCTCGCATTGCGCAGCGACCACGCGATCGGGGCACCCTCCTCTGCCGGCCCTCGGGGCCCCGTCGTGCGCGCCCGCAGGGTCGACGCCGTCGACAAGGGCATCATCGAGGCGCTGCAGCGGAACGGCCGGGAGCCTTTCCGGCGCATCGCGGCCACGCTCGGCGTCTCCGAGGCGACGGTTCGCGCGCGCTACGCCCGCCTCTGCGAGGACAACATCCTCAAGGTGACGGGCGTCACGAACCCGCTCGGCCTCGGCTTCGAGGCCCAGGCCATGGTGGGCGTCCGCACGGGAGGCCCGCCCGAGACGGTCGCCGACGAGATCGCCCGCTGGCCCGAAGCCGAGTACGTCGTCGTCACCGCCGGCCAGTTCGACGTGCTCGTCGAGCTCGTCTGTGCCGACCGGCGTGCGCTCCTGGACGTGACGAACCGCATCCGGTCGCTCGACGACGTCGTCTCGACCGAGAGTTTCCTGTACCTGGAGCTGTGGAAGCAGCTCTACGAATGGGGGGCTCACGTGCACGAGCCGTCCGTAAAGGAGGCGTCGTGAGCACAGAGCAAGCAGGTGAAGCCTGATGGCGGTCGTCGAGCCGACCTTGCCGGCGGGCAGCGCGCCCGGGGAGAAGGGCCTGAAGGGCGATGCGCTCGGCCTCGTGTCGAGCATCGTCATCGGCGTCGCCTCGACGGCGCCCGGCTACAGCCTGGCAGCCTCGCTGGGGCTCGTCATCGCCGCCGTGGGGCTGGCCGCCCCTGCGATCATGTGGGTCGCGTTCATCCCGATGCTGCTCGTCGCGACGTCCTACTACTACTTGAACCGCGTCGACCCGGACTGTGGCACGACGTTCTCGTGGGGGACGAAGGCATTCGGGCCCTGGGTGGGCTGGATCGGCGGCTGGGGCATCATCGTGGCGGACATCATCGTGATGGCGAATCTCGCCGACATCGCGGGCCGCTACACCTTCCTGCTGTTCGGCGCCGACGGGGCGGCGAACAGCAAGTACGCGGTGCTCGCCGTCGGTGTGCTCTGGATCGTGGTGATGACGTGGATCTGCTACGTGGGGATCGAGGCATCCGCCCGCACGCAGTGGTTCCTGCTCGGGGCCGAGCTCGTCACGCTCGTCCTGTTCGCGGTGGTCGCGCTCGTCAAGGTGTACGGCTCCAGCGCGCCGCTCGACAGCGTCAGGCCGAGCCTCGACTGGCTCAACCCGTTCACGATCGATTCGACGAGCGCGCTCACGGGTGGCGTGCTGGTGGCGATCTTCATCTACTGGGGCTGGGACAGCCTCGTCGCCGTGAACGAGGAGACCGAGGACAAGGAGCGAACGCCGGGCATCGCCGCGATCGCGAGCACGATCATCCTCGTTGCCATCTACGTGGTCGTCTCGATCGCGGCGCAGGCCTACCACGGCGCGCAGTTCCTCGAGGACAACGCCGACGACATCCTCTCCGCTCTCGGCACCGACGTGCTCGGCTCGCCGCTCGACAAGCTCCTCATCATCGCCGTCCTCACGTCGGCCTCCGCGTCGACGCAGACGACGATCCTGCCCACGACGCGCACCTCGCTCTCGATGGCGGCGAACCGAGCGATCCCTCACTACTTCGCCCGGATCCACCCCCGCTACCTGACGCCGAGCACCTCGACGATCTGGATGGGCCTCCTCTCGGTCGTCTGGTACGCGGGCCTGACGGCGATCAGCCAGAACATCCTGTTCGACTCGATCGCAGCGCTCGGCCTGATGATCGCCTTCTACTACGGGCTCTCCGGCTTCGCGTGCGTCTGGTTCTTCCGCCGCAGCATGAAGAGCGCCAGAGGGATCCTGCTCGCCGGTGTCGCGCCGTTCGTCGGCGGGCTCATCCTCACCTACGTGTTCGTGAAGTCGATCATCGACCTGTCCGATCCCGCCAACTCGGAGTCCGGCAACTCGTGGCTCGGCCTCGGGCCGCCGCTCGTGATCGCGATCTTCTTCCTCCTGCTCGGCCTCGTGATCATGCTCCTGCAGTGGCGCGTCGAGCCGGGCTTCTTCCGGCGCAAGTCCGAGCTACCCTCACCGGAGGTGCAACTGTGAGCGCGCCCATCGTGCTCGGCTACGACGGCTCGCCGTCGGCCACCGCGGCGCTCGCGAAGACGGTCGAGCTCGCGCCGCTGCTCGGCGCGCCCGTCGTCGTCGTGTTCGGCTACTACATCAGCCCGCTCGGCGGCGGCGACGTGCACGACTTCAAGGTCGAGTTGGAGCGGGTCGGCAACCACGCCGTCGGGCGTGCGGTCGCCGACCTCGAGGCCGCGGGCATCGAGACGTCCGCCCGGGTCGTCTCCGCGAAGCCGGCCGACGCGATCCTCGACGTGGCGCGGGACGTCGGCGCCCAGCTGATCGCGGTCGGCACCGTCGGCGAGAACCCGATCAGCGGCGCCCTGCTCGGCTCCGTCGTGCTCCGGCTCGTGCAGCGTTCGTCGATCCCGCTGCTCGTCGTCCCGGCGCCGGAGGGCTGATGTCCACGGCTCCCGTCGACGTCCGCCTCGAGAGCGTCGTCAAGCGGTTCGACCACGACGTCGTCGCCGTCGACGGCATCAGCGTCGAGATCCAGCACGGGTCCTTCTTCGCGCTGCTCGGCCCCTCGGGGTGCGGCAAGACGACGACGCTCCGCATGATCGGGGGCTTCGAGGAGCCGACGGAGGGAGCGATCTACCTCGGCGACACCGACGTCGTCGGGCTGCCGCCCTACAAGCGGGACGTCAACACCGTGTTCCAGAGCTACGCGCTCTTCCCGCACATGACGGTCCTCGACAACGTCGCCTTCGGCCTCGAGCGCCGCAAGGTCGACAAGAAGGAGATCAAGGGGCGGGTGCTCGAGATCCTCGAGCTCGTCGACCTGCAGGGCCGCGAGCATCGCAAGCCCAAGCAGCTCTCCGGCGGCCAGCAGCAGCGGGTCGCGCTGGCCCGGGCGCTCGTCAACACGCCCCGGGTGCTGCTGCTCGACGAGCCGCTCGGCGCCCTCGACCTGAAGCTGCGCAAGCAGATGCAGCTCGAGCTGAAGCGCATCCAGGCCGAGGTGGGGATCACCTTCGTGCACGTGACGCACGACCAGGAGGAGGCGATGACCATGGCCGACACGATCGCCGTCATGAACCAGGGCAAGATCGAGCAGCTCGGCTCGCCGACCGACCTCTACGAGCGTCCGCAGACGGCGTTCGTGGCCAACTTCCTCGGCACCTCCAACCTGCTCCCCGGCACCGTCGCCGGCCCCGACGCCGTGCGCCTCGAGGATGGTGCCCTCATCCACGTCGACACACACGGCGCCGCCGGCCCGGTCGCCGTGGGCGTCCGGCCCGAGAAGATCCGCCTCGGCGAGGGAGGCGCGAACACGCTGTTGGGCACGGTGCGCGAGAGCGCCTACATCGGCGTCGCGACGCAGATCGTCGTCGACACGAGCGTGGGCGAGGTCTCCGTCTTCCACCAGAACGCCGAGACGGGCGGTTTCGTCCCGGCACCCGGCTCCGACGTCACCGTGAGCTGGAGCCCCGAGTCCACCTTCGTCGTCGACCGACCAGAGGAGAAATGACAATGACCACGGGTCTCACCCGCCGCACGCTCGTCCAGCGCGGCGCTGCCGGCATCACCCTCCTCTCCCTGCCCGGCCTGCTCGCCGCCTGTGGCGGTGGCGGTGGTGGCGGCGGCGGCAACGAGGTCAAGGACGTGCTCAGGTTCTCGAACTGGCCGCTCTACATCGACTTCGACGAGAAGACGAAGAAGCGTCCCACGCTGGACGAGTTCACCGCCAAGACGGGCATCAAGGTGGACTACTTCGAGGACATCAACGACAACGCGTCGTACTTCGGGAAGATCCAGGGGCCTCTCTCACAGGGCCGCGGCATCGATCGGGACATCATCGTGATGACCGACAACTCGCGCTTCCCGAAGCTCCTGATCGACAAGGGCTGGGTCGAGAAGCTCGACAAGTCGAAGATCCCCAACATCTCGAACCTGATCGACGCGCAGCAGAGCCCGTCCTTCGATCCCGACCGCTCCTACAGCCTGCCGTGGCAGTCGGGCATGACAGGGATCGCCTGGAACGAGAACGTCACCGGCCCGGTCACCTCGGTCGGGCAGCTGCTGGACGACCCCAAGCTGAAGGGGAAGGTGACGATGCTCACCGAGATGGCCGACTCGGTCGGCCTCGTCATGCTGGCCAACGGGGACGATCCCTCCAAGGTCACCGACGCGACCTTCAACAAGGCGATCGACCGCATCACGAAGGCGGTCGACTCCGGGCAGATCCGGCGCTTCACCGGCAACGACTACGCGCAGCCGCTCACGAAGGGCGACCTCGCGGCCGTGGTCGGGTGGTCGGGCGACGCGATCCAGCTGCTCGCCGACAACCCGAAGCTGAAGTGGGAGCTGCCGCAGGACGGCGGCATGATCTGGACGGACAACATGCTGATCCCGAAAGGGGGCAGCGTGCCCACGGCCTCGACGTACATGGACTTCGTCTACGACCCCACGGTCGCCGCGAAGATCGCCGCCTACGTCAACTACGTCACACCGGTGAAGGGCGCGAAGGAAGCGCTCGCCGCTTCGGATCCGAAGACGGCGCAGAACCCGCTCATCTTCCCGGACGACGCGACGCTCGCCAAGACGCACAGCTTCGACGCGACCGCCCTCAACAACGAGACGTACATCGCTGCCTGGCAAAAGGTGCTCGGCGCCTGACGCGATGAGGCCGTCCCGCCCCAGGAGCAGCGCCGCATGAGAGTCCTTCACCGTCACCGGTGGTTGACGCCTGCGCTGCTGCTCCTGCCGGGCATCGCGTGGCTCGCGATCTTCTTCCTCGTGCCCCTGGGCTTCCTCGGCTACCAGTCGCTGCAGTCCGGCAGCTTCGACACGGGCTACTCGTTCAGCTGGCACTTCGCGAACTTCTCGGACGCCATCAGCTCCTACGACACCCAGCTGATCCGCTCGTTCGTCTACGCCGGCGTAGCCACGGTGGTGGCGCTTCTGATCAGCTACCCGCTCGTCTACTGGATCGCGTTCCGCTCCGGCCGCTGGAAGAACCTCTTCCTCCTGCTCATCGTCGCGCCGCTGTTCGTCACCTACCTCGTTCGCACTCTCGCCTGGCTCAACATCCTCGCCGACGAGGGCCCCGTGGTCGGCATCCTCCGCGCCATCCACGTGCTCGGCAGCGACGGCCGCATCCTCGCCACGTCGGTCGCCGTCGTGGCCGGCATCACCTACAACTTCCTCCCGTTCATGGCGCTGCCGCTCTACGTGTCGCTCGAGCAGATCGACCCTCGGCTGCTCGAGGCAGCAGAGGACCTCTATGCGAGCAAGCGCCAGGCGTTCCTGCGCGTGACGCTGCCGCTCTCCGCCCCCGGCATCGTCGCCGGCACCCTGCTCACCTTCATCCCGGCGGCGGGAGACTTCATCAACGCCCAGCTGCTCGGCACGCCGCGCCAGTTCATGGTCGGCAACGTGATCCAGTCGAAGTTCCTCGAGCTGATCGACTATCCGGCCGCCGCCGCGCTCTCCTTCGTGCTGATGGCGCTGATCCTCGCCGGCCTCCTGCTCTACGCACGCGTCGTCGGCACCGAGAGGCTGACCGGATGAGGCGCATCCGCAAGCACCTGCTGCCCGCCTACGCGACGCTCGCATTCCTCTACCTGCTGCTGCCGATCGGGGTCGTCATCTTCTTCTCGTTCAACAACCCGACCGGCCGCTTCAACTACGTCTGGGAGGGCTTCACGTTCGACAACTGGGTGCACTGGGACGCCGTGCCGGGCATCCGCGACGCCGTCGTCACCTCGCTCCAGCTCGCCGCCATCTCCACGATCGTGGCGACCGCGATCGGCACGCTCGTGGCGCTCGGCATCGTCCGCCACCGGTTCCGCGGGCGCTCGCTCGTCAACGTGCTCGTGTTCCTGCCCATGTCGACGCCCGAGATCGTGCTCGGCGCCTCGCTGCTGACCCTGTTCCTCAACATGCGCATCGTGACGGGCTTCGTCACGATCTTCATCGCGCACGTGATGTTCATCATCAGCTACGTCGTCGTCACGGTGAAGGCGCGGCTGATCGACTTCGACCGGCACCTCGAGGAGGCTGCGATGGACCTCGGCGCGAACGAGTGGGTGACGTTCCGCAAGATCACCCTGCCGCTCCTCGCACCCGCCATCCTCAGCGCGGCGCTGCTCGGCTTCGCCCTCTCGGTCGACGACTTCGTGATCACGTACTTCGTCTCGGGCGGCACGACGACGTTCCCGCTGTTCGTCTGGGGCGCGGCCCGCGTCTCCGTGCCGCCGCAGGTGAACGTGATCGCGAGCGCCGTCTTCCTCGTCGCCCTGCTCGTCATGGCCGCGAACGTGGTCTGGCAGATCCGCTCGGGGCGGCGGGAGGACGAGACCCTGCCTCCCGCCCTGCCCGTGCCCGAGCAGCTCCCGCAGGCGGTGACGCGATGACCGCCGTCGAGCGCGACCTGCAACGGCTCGCCCGGGACCACCTGTGGATGCACTTCACCCGCATGGGCGGGTACGGCACCGGCAGCGACGTTCCCATCATCGTGCGGGGCGACGGCTGTTACCTCGAGGACGCGAACGGCAAGCGCTACCTGGACGCCCTCGCCGGCCTGTTCTCGGTCAACATCGGCTACGGCTACGGGGAGGAGATCGGCCAGGCGGCGCTCGAGCAGATGCGCGAGCTGCCCTTCTACACGAACTGGTCGTACGCCCATCCGAAGGCGATCGAGCTGGCTGCCGAGATCGCGTCGCTCGCGCCCGGCGACCTCAACCGCGTCTTCTTCGTCTCCGGTGGCTCCGAGGCGGTCGAATCGGCGTGGAAGCTGGCGCGGCAGTACTACGCCGCCCGGGGCGAGAAGCAGGTCAGGCATGCGCTCGCGGAGCCGGAGACGAGACACGACTCGATCATCGCCGCCGGTCGCGGGCCTCACCGCTACAAGGCGATCGCCCGGCACATCGCCTACCACGGCACCACCATGGGCGCGCTCTCGATCAACGGCATCCCGGCGCTGCGGACGATGTTCGAGCCGCT
>DAIOGR010000036.1:0-12212 GCA_036745155.1 Gaiella sp. | reverse complement strand
TGGGGCTTGTCGCAACGAGCATTTCGAGTCGAACGTTGCGACAAGCCCCACTAGCTGGGCGCCACCTCGGTGGTGTAGCCGTCCGAGGCCTGCTCCAGCTCGGGGCCGAGAGGAAGCTCGACCGGCCGGTGGGTGAGCAGCAGGCGGCGGGCACCGGCGCGGGCAGACGCGGCGACCGCCTCTTCCGCGGAAAGGTGCCCGCGCGGGAGCCCGTCGGCCGACCCGTCGCGCAACGTCGCCTCGCACACGAACAGGTCGGCGTCGTGGGCGAGCTCGTCGAGCGCCTCGGTCGGGCCGGTGTCGGCGGAGTAGGCGAGCGTGGCTCCGTCCGCCTGGACGCGCATGCCGAACGCCGGCATCCGGTAGTGGAGCATCGGCACGGTCGTGATCCGGAGGCCGTCGACGGTGAACGCCTCGTGAGGCTCGAACTCGCGCTCGGCGAAGACCTGCTCGAACATGTTGGGGAAGCCGAGCCTGCTCCCGTGGTCGACGAGCGTGTCGCGGCCGCCCGGCGGCAGCCACAACTCCGGCGCCTCCCGCTGCTCGGACCGGAACATGGTGCCCCAGACCCACGGCACGAGGTCGCCCCAATGGTCGAGGTGGAAGTGCGAGATCACGATCGCGTCGAGCGACGGCCAGGGCTCGCTGTCGCGCAACCGTCCCAGGACACCCGGCCCGCAGTCGAGCAGGACCCGCGTCCCGTTCGACTCGACGAGGTAGCCGGACTGTGCGCCTCCGGGGTTGGGCCAGGCGGGCGAGCACCCGATGACGGTCAATTTCACGCTCGTATACTGCCCACGTGACCCGGAAGATACGCGTGGTGATCGCCAAGCCCGGCCTGGACGGGCACGACCGGGGCGCCAAGATCATCGCCCGCGCTCTGCGTGACGCCGGCATGGAGGTGATCTACACCGGTCTGCACCAGACACCCGAGCAGATCGTGGAGACGGCCATCCAGGAGGACGCGGACGCCGTCGGCATCTCGATCCTGTCGGGTGCCCACATGACGCTCGTGCCGCGGATCCTCGCCGGGTTGCGCGACAACGAGGCGGACGACGTGCTCGTCGTCGTGGGCGGCACGATCCCGGCCGAGGACGCCGACGACCTCCGAGCGCAGGGCGTCGCAGCCGTGTTCACGCCGGGCGCACCCACGTCCGAGATCGTCGACTTCCTGCGCGGCGCCGTCACGGCCCACTAGGGGCGACACGGGTCACGCCCGCACCTGCCGCGACCTGCACGCGATCCACGACGAGCGCTCCCGGGTCGCCGCGCAGGACGTCCTCGGTGGGGGTCACGGGCGCTGTGAAGACGGTCAGCGCGAGCGCCTGGCGGCTCGCGAGTGCCCGCCGGGTGGGCGAGAGGACCTGTGCGGAGAGCTTCGGGTCGATCACTGCGACATCCGGCACGGTGAGCTCGAGCGGGCGCGGCGCGACGGCGGTCCAGCGCAGGCCGGGCCACACCCGCACCGAGGTGACCGAGACCTCGAGCACGCCTCCGCCGGCGGAGAGCGGCGTGCCCCGCAGGCCGAGCACGAGCTTGCGGCCGGGCCTCGCGGGGGCGGGGAAGAGCAACCTGGTGGCGGCGTTCAGGTAGGGGAACGGATTGACGTCCGCGCCGTCGTTCGGGTGCACCTCGAAGTGCAGGTGGTACGTCCCTTCGGCGTCACCCGAGTCGCCGTTGTACCCGATCACCTGGCCCGCCTGCACGCGCGCACCGTCCTTCAGCCCGTCGGCGTAGGCGACTCCCGGCACGCAGCTGCCGCGGTTGTCCCGTTTCGGCGTGAGGTCGTTGTTGAGGTGGATGTAGAGGTAGGTGGCGCCGCTCGCGCCGTACAGGTAGAGCATGCAGCCGGCGCGCGCCGACGTCGTCCAGAACTTGATCGTGCCGCTCTCGGCGGCGACGGCGGGCGATCGCCAGGTGGTCATGATGTCGATGCCGGCGTGGGCGCCGTTCGCGCGCGCATCCCCGTAGTTGTCGCCGTACTCGGAGGGGCCGACGATCGGGAAGACGATCGCGCCGGGCGCCTGCCTTTTCGCCGGTGGGTCGACCTGGCGCGTCGACGCTGATGCGGCGCCCGCACCCAGGGCACCGAGAATGAGGAGAAAGAGGGCTCCTCGGGCTGTCGTCCGGTGGCGTCTCATCAAGCTCCGGTTCGCGCTCGAAGGGCACGACCTTACCAGGATTGTCGGCAGGCAGGTCGCCCAGCTTGACGGGCTTCGACTGCGTCACCGCCTGCGCGAGGGTCGCTAGAGTCCTCGCCGTGAAGATCGCCGTCTGCGTGAAACAGGTTCCGGACGCGGCCGCCGCGAAGCGGCTCGACCCCGCTACCGGGCGCCTCGATCGCTCCGGTGAGACCGCGCTCAACGCGACGGACGTCAACGCCGTCGAGGAGGCGCTGCGGCTCAAGGAGGCGCACGGCGGCGAGATCGTCGTCGTCTCGGTCGGCCCCGAGAAGGCTCTCGAGTCGTTGCGCAAGGCGCTCGCCATGGGCGCCGACCGGGCCGTCCTCGTCTCCGACCCGGCCGTGGCGGGATCCGATCTCGTGGCGACGAGCCATGTGCTCGCGAAGGCGCTCGAGCGCGAGGCTGCAGACCTGGTGCTGTTCGGCCAGCAGTCGTCGGACTCCGACGGCGCCGTGCTCTGGGCCGCCGTCGCAGACCGCCTGCGCCGCCCCATGATCTCCCAGGTGGCCGAGTTGAAGCTCGACGGCGGCACTGCGACGGGCAAGCGCCAGACCGAGTTCGGCTACGACGTGATCGCGGTGCCGCTGCCCGCCGTCGTCGCCGTCTCGGACGCGATCAACGAGCCGCGCTACCCCTCGCTGAAGGGCATCATGAGCGCCAAGTCCAAGCCGACCGAGACGCTGTCGCTGGCCGACCTCGGCGTCGAGGGGGAGCGCGTGGGTGTGGCCGGCTCCCGCACGACGGTCATGGGCATGGCGCCCCCGCCGCCGAAGGGCGGCCAGGTGAAGATCGAGGACGACGGAAACGCCGCGGAGAAGATCGTCGACTTTCTCGCGGAAAGGAAGTTGCTGTAGTGGGAACCACGCTCGTGTTCCTGGAGCATCACGGGAGAGAGCTGCAGAAGGGCGGGCTCGGCGTGCTTGCCAGGGCTGCCTCGCTGGGCGGCGAGGTCGCTGGCGTCGTGCTCGGGCACGGCGTGCAGGACGTCGCAGCCCAGGCGGGCGCCTACGGTGCGTCGACGGTGTACGTCGTCGACCACGAGACGCTCGCCCCGCCGCTGCCGCAGCCCCGCGTCGACGCGCTGGCCGCGGTCGTCGCTGAGACAGGGGCGGAGAACGTCCTCTTCGCCGGGTCGGTTCTCTCCGCCGACGTCGCGGCAGGGCTCGCCGCCCGTCTCGACGCCGGTCTCAACTGGGACCTCACCGACCTCGTCGCGGACGGCGGCGGGCTGGTCGGCAAGCGTCCCGCCCTCGGCGACACGGTGCTCGTGGACGTCGGCTGGACGACGACGCCGCGGCTGGCGCTCGTGCGCTCCGGCTCGTTCGAGCCGGTCGAGACCGGAGGCACTGCGACGGTCACGCCGGTCAGTGCGCAGTTCGAGGACTTCTCCACGCAGCCGGTGCTCGTCGAGCACCTGCAGGAGACGACGAGCGGGCCCTCGATCGAGGAGGCCGACGTGATCGTGGCGGGCGGGCGTGGGCTGGGTGCACCGGAAGGGTTCAAGCTGTGCGAGGAGCTGGCCGACGCGCTCGGCGGCGCCGTCGCCGCCACCCGTGCCGTCGTCGACGCCGGCTGGTACCCGTACTCGACCCAGGTCGGCCAGACGGGTAAGTCGGTGTCTCCGCGCCTGTACATCGCGCTCGGGATCAGCGGGGCGATCCAGCACAAGGTCGGGATGCAGAGCTCCGGCACGATCGTGGCGGTCAACAAGGACCCGAACGCCCCCATCTTCGACTTCGCCGACCTCGGCGTGATCGGCGACCTCAACCAGATCGCCCCCAAGCTCGCCGAGCTCGTGCGCGCCCGCAAGGCGTAGCCGTGACGGCGATCCGCGCTGCGGACTACCCGCCGCCGTTCAGCTCCGCCGAAGCGATCGGCGCTCCGACCGACGCTGCGGACGAGCGGATCGAGGTCGGTGTGCTCGTCGTCGGCGGCGGCCCGGGGGGCCTCGCGTGCGCGATTCGCCTGGGACAGCTGCTGCAGGAGCAGCCGGAGCTGGCCGAGCGCCTCGGCGACGTCCCGGTCGCGCTCGTCGACAAGGGCAAGCAGCCGGGCTCCCACCTGCTCTCCGGCGCGGTCATGAACCCGCGGGCCGTCCGCCGCCTGTTCAAGGGGCGGCCGGATCAGCTCGACGGGATCCCCACGTACGGTGAGGTGCACAGGGAAGGCGTGTACCTGCTGACGAAGGGGCGGGCGTTGCGGATTCCGCCGCCGCCGACGATGCGCAACCACGGCAACTGGATCGTCTCGATCTCGCAGCTCGCCCGCTATCTCGCCGATCAGGCCGAGACGGCCGGGACGATGGTGCTCCCGGAGACGTCCGCAGACACGCTGCTCGTCGACCACGGGCGCGTCGTCGGCATCCGCACGGGTGACAAGGGCCGCGGTAAGGAGGGCGAGCCGCTCGGCAACTTCGAGCCCGGGGCCGACATCGTGGCGAAGGTCACCGTCCTCGCCGAAGGCACCGCGGGTCACCTCACTGCGGCGGCGGTCGACCGCTTCGGGCTCCACGGGCGCAACCCGCAGATCTGGGAGCTCGGCGTGAAAGAGGTGTGGCGGGTGGCGAAGCCGCTCGACCGCATCGTCCATACGCTCGGCTGGCCGCTGCGGAAGGGTGCGAGATATCGCGAGTTCGGGGGCTCGTGGATCTACCCGATGGGCGACGAGCTGGTGTCGCTGGGATTCGTGATCGGCCTCGACTATCGCGACGTGGAGTTGTCCGCCCACGATCTGCTGCAGGAGTTCAAGACACACCCGTTCGTGCGCAAGCTGCTGGACGGGGGCGAGCGCGTCGCCTGGGGCGCCAAGACGATCTCGAGCGGCGGCTTCCATTCGCTGCCGCGCAAGCTGAACGCGCCCGGCCTCCTGCTCGTCGGGGAGAGCGCCGGGCTCGTCAACATCCCGAGGCTGAAAGGCGTCCACTACGCGATCGAGTCCGGCCGGCTCGCAGCCGAGGCGGCGGTCCGTGCGCTCGGTCGCGGTGAGGTGCCGGGACGCATCGGTGCCCTCGACTCGTATGACGACGAGCTACTGGGCGGCTACGTCGGCAGGGAGTTGCGCGAGGTGCGGAACATGCGCCAGGCCTTCGACAAGGGGTTCTTCGTCGGGGGTGCCCTCGCGAGCGCGATGACGGTGACGAAGGGGAAGCTGCCCCCGGGCGAGCTCGGCACCGAGCCCAACGCGGACGCGCCGCTCCTCAAGACGAACCGGGCTGCGGGCTATCCCGCCGCCGACGGCGCTCTCACTTTCGACAAGCTCTCCTCCGTGTTCGCGTCCGGCAACCGAACCCGCGACGACCAGCCGAACCACGTGCGCATCGAGCGCCGCGTGCCACGCGAGGTGGCGGAGCTGTGGTCGTGGATGTGCCCGGCTCAGGTGTACGAGGTCGGGGAGGACGACGGTGACGGCCTCGTGCAGGTGAAGCTGACACCGTCGAACTGTGTGCAGTGCGGCGCGATCACGGCCAAGGGTGGGCGCCTCACCCCTCCCGAGGGCGGGTCGGGCCCCGAGTACACCCTCACGTAGGAGCGTGGCGTGACATGCCTCCTGGAGCCGCCGGCGGCACGCCGATGACGATGCCGTCGGGCGACCGGACCGCTGACATCGCCGTGGTGGGAGCCGGCATCGTGGGCCTCGCGACCGCTCGGGCCCTTGCCTCGCGCCATCCGGGGCTCCGGCTCGTAGTGCTCGACAAGGAGCCAGAGATCGCCCTGCACCAGACCGGCCGCTCGAGCGGGGTCCTCCATTCGGGCCTCTACTACGCCCCCGGGTCGTTGAAAGCGCGCCTCTGCGTCCAGGGCGCCGCTGTGCTCGCCGCCTACTGCGAGGAGCGTGGGATCCCGGTCAACCGCTGTGGCAAGGTCGTGGTGGCCACCTCGCCCGAGGAGCTGCCACGGCTCGCGGAGCTCGAGCGGCGCGGTGTCGCAAACGGCGTTCCGGGGCTCGAGGCGATCGGGCCCGAGCGTCTACGCGAGCTCGAGCCGCACGCGGCCGGCATCCGCGCGCTCCGTGTGCCCGGCACCGCCGTCGTCGATTTCGGGCTCGTGGCGCGGCGCTTTGCCGACGACGTGGAGGCGCGCGGCGGGGAGCTCTTGCTCGGGTACGGCGTCACCGGGATCGTGGAGCGGCCCGGGCGGGGGGTACGTCTCGAGACGGAGGCGGGCGAGGTCTCGGCTCGGCATGTCGTCTTCTGTGCCGGCGTCCACGCCGACCGGCTGGCACGCCTGGGGGGAGGCGCCGTCGAGCCGCGCATCGTGCCGTTCAGGGGGGACTACTACGTGCTCCGGCCCGAGCGTCGCCATCTTGCCAACGCGCTCGTCTACCCGGTGCCGGATCCGAGCTTCCCGTTCCTCGGGATCCACACGACGCTTCGCCCGGACGGGTCGATGTGGCTCGGCCCGAATGCCGTGCTCGCCTTCGCCCGGGAAGGCTACGGCCGGTTCCAGCTGCGTCCCGGCGACCTGCTGGAGACGCTGCGTGCCCCGGGGTTCCGCCGGCTCGTGCGCCGGCACTGGCGCATGGGGCTCGAGGAGACCGTGCGGGACTACAGCAGGCGGTTGTTCGTCGCCTCCGCGCGCAAGCTGCTGCCCGAGCTGGAGCCGGGTGACGTCGTCCCCGGTCCCTCCGGCATCCGGGCGCAGGCTCTGGCTGCGGACGGCAGCCTCGTCGACGACTTCGTGCTGGAGCGCCGTCCCGGGGTGGTACACGTGCGCAACGCGCCCTCGCCCGGCGCGACGTCGTCGCTCACGATCGCCGACACGATCGCGGCGCTGGCCGAGGAGGCCTTCGGGCTCGTGCCGTAGGCCTACCTGTGCGCCTGCTGCCACGCCTGCGCCATCGCCACACGTTGTGCGAGGCTCGGGTGCGTGTCGAGCAGGATGTGCGCCCAGGCCGGCGGGTCCGGGTCTCCGAGCGACGTCTTGCCGAAGCCGACGAAGAGCCCGCGTGCCGACCGTGGGTCGCGGGTCGTCTGCAGCGCCTTCCAGTCGGCCTCCGCCTCCATGCGGCGGCTGATCCAGTTCTGGGCGGGTGCGAGCGCCAGCTGCAGCGCCGCCACGACGAGCAGAGCCAGCGGGATCGCCGCGGGCGCTCCGATGCCGCCGCGGCGCCGCGTCAGGCGCATCAGCAGCCACGCGCTCGGCAGGGCGAACAGGGCGAACCAGGCGATCCCCTTGGGCAGGTGGTCGCTCGAGTGGTGGGCGATCTCGTGGGCGAGCACGACCCGCACCGCGCCGTCGGAGAACGTGCCGTCGACCATCGTGCTCCACAGGACCACCTTGCGGGACGGCCCCAGCCCGATCGCGTAGGCGTTCGCCTGGCTCGTCTCGCCGCTCACGTCCTCGACGGAGACCGGCACGCCTGAGATCCCCTGCACCCGCTCGTAGTCGAGCGCGTCTGCCCGCAACGCCGGATCGTCGAGCGGTGTCGTCCCCGTCACCAGATAGGGGGAGCCGAAGGTGAACAGGGCGGCGATCGCGACGAACACCACCGCTCCCGGGACCCACCACCGCTCGCCGAGCCAGCGGGCGAGGAACATCACGATCACGAGCGCGAGTGAGATGGAGAGGAAGGCCGCGCCGAGCGTGAACCAGTCGCCGAAGGCCCATTCCAGGTAGCCGGCCTCCGTCAGGTCGTAGCGGCGGGCCCACCAGAGGTCGACGATCCCGAAGGGGAGCTCGACGAGCCAGACGATGCCGAGCCCGAGCATCCCGAGCAGCATCCCCGTACCGATCGGGCCGGCCGCCGACTCGCGGACGAAGACGGGGCCGCGTCTGGCGTACGCCCAGAGCGTCGCGAGCAGCGCGACCTGCTGCAGCAGCCAGCTCACGCGAAACAGCCGCTCCACGTGCTCGGCCTCGTGGACGACGTTGCGGCCGAAGACGGCGTTGACGTCGAGCTTCGGCAGGGTCAGCCCACCGGGCACGGCGGTGCGCAGGAGCAGCCACGCGCTGACGATCCAGGCCGCGACGGCGAGCGCGGCGACGGGGATCTGCCTCGCTCGGCTCAGCTCAGCCCCAGGACGGCGTCGTGGAAGGGGTCGGGGGCGGTGGGCCGCTCGCGCACCGAGCCGTCGGAGAGTGCGGGAGCGGCGTACGGGTACCGATCGGTGAGCAGCAGCAGGTACGCGCCCACCTGGCCGTTGTAGCGGATGGAGGCCGCCCCGAGGTTTCGCAGCCCTTCGGGCATCCGGCCGGTGACGAGCGCGTGCCACCAGGCCAGGAACCCGACCACGGAGAGGGTGCCCCAGTAGGCGCCCGCGACGAAGAGCGCCGGCAAGGCGAGGAACAGCCGGAACAGGATCGCCGCCCGCCGCTGCCGCTGCGGCGGCTCGATCGTGAGCCCGACCGGGTAGGAGGCGGCCGCACCGACGAAGCCCGGGAACGGGCCGCCGACGAGGAAGAGGAATGTGTAGACGTGCGCGGCGTAGCGGGTGAAGGCCGCGAGGAAGCGGTGGAGGGGAGCCGGCAGCCGGCCCGTGAGGAGCGCGATCAGCCAGCCGACGAGGGCCACGAGCGCGGCGACGACGCTCCAGAGCGTGAGCCAGACGAAGTGCGGCATCGCGAGCAGCAGGCGGAAGAAGACGGTGAGGCGGGAGCGGCGCAGCGGATCCGTCACCTCGATGCGCACGGGGTGTGGGGGCAGCGCCTGCGTCGGCTCGATCACGGCGGGGTCGCAGTTCGGGTAGCGGTCGGTCAGGAGCAGCACGTAGGCGGTCGCCTGGGCGCCGTACCCGAGCGCGTAGGTGCCGAGGTCGCGCAGCCCGTGGGGCATGCGGCCTCGCACGAGGCTGGCGAACCAGCCGAGGAAGCCCGCCGCTGCCAGGGCGCCGCCGCCCCCCACCGCAAGCGGGGTGCCGGAGAGCGCTCCTATGGTTGGACCGCTGGCGAGCGAGGACGACAGCAGCAGCACCGGGAGCGCCAGCACGATCCGAAAGGCGGCGCCGAGTCTCCCCTGCCGCTGCGGCGGGTCGATCTCGACGTCGACGGGGTAGCCGCTCTGGCCCGCGAACCCCGGATAGGGGCTCGCGGCGAGGTTCACGTAGGCGGCCACGTGCGTCGAGTAGCGGACGTACGTGGCGAGGAAGTCGTGCAGCACACGGGGTGCCTTGCCCTCGAACAGGATGGCGAGCCAGACGACGAAGGCGAGCGTGAAGGCCGCGATGCTCCACAGGGCAATCCAGACGAGGTGGGGCAGCGCGAGCAGCAGCCTGAACAGCACGGTGAGGCGGGAGCGGCGCAGGTCGTCCGTGACGACGAGCCGGATCGGGTGTGCCGCCGGCCCGGGGGCAGTGCCGGCTTCGCTCGCGAGGGAGACGTCCATGTGCGCGTATTCTGGTCGGAGTGGCGGTCGACCACCATCCCTCGACGGGCAGGTTGCCGGTCACCCCCGACGACGTCCGCCGCGCGGCGGCCACGATCCGGGGCCGCGTCCACCGGACGCCCCTCTTCAGCTCGGCGAGTCTGGGCCCGGGCCGCCACCTGAAGGCCGAGCTGTTCCAGCGCACCGGCTCCTTCAAGGCGCGCGGCGTGCTCAATCGCCTGGCGACGCTCGACGCCGACGAGCGGCGCCGGGGCGTCATCGGCGTGTCCGCGGGCAACCACGCGCAGGCACTCGCGTGGGGCGCGGCCGAGGAGGGGGTCGACGCACTCGTCGTGATGTGGCGGGGTGCGAGCGAGGCGAAGATCGCGGCGACGCGCGCCTACGGCGCCGCCGTCGACCTGGAGGCGAGCGATCCCACGGAGGCGTTCGAGCGGCTGCACGTCCTGTGTGCCGAGAGCGGCAGGGTCTTCGTCCATCCGTTCGACGACCCGGTCGTGATCGCCGGAGCGGGGACGGTGGGCCTCGAGATCCTCGAGGACGTGCCGGGCGTCGACACGATCGTCGTCTCGGCAGGCGGGGGCGGTCTCGTCGCCGGTATCGCCGCAGCCTGCGTGCCTGCCGGGGTGCGCGTCGTCGCCGTCGAGCCGGAGCGGTCGAACGCGCTCCAGCTCGGCGTCGCCGCCGGCCGGCCGGTGCCGCTCACGCCCGATACCGTGGCCGACGGCCTGACGGCGCCGTTCGCCGGGGAGATCCCGATCGCGCTCTGCCGGGGGCTCGGGGTCGACGTCGTGCTCGTCACCGAGCACGAGATCCGGGAGGCGTTCCGCTTCCTCTACCAGCGGGCCAAGCTCGCTGCCGAGCCGGGTGCGGCGACCGCCGTGGCGGCGGTGCAGTCGGGGCGGGTGGACGGCGGCACGCTCGTGGTCGTCGTCTCGGGTGGCAACGTCAGTGCCGAGACCGCCTCTGCTATTCTGGCCGGGCGATGAAGGCCGAGATCCACCCCGACTACATCTCCGCTCACGTCTCCTGCTCGTGCGGGAACGAGTTCATGACCCGTTCCACGAAGGCCGAGTTGCACGTCGAGGTCTGCTCGAACTGCCACCCGTTCTACACGGGCAAGCAGAAGCTGTTCGACTCGGGCGGTCGCGTCGAGCGCTTCCAGAAGCGGCTCGAGAAGGCCGGCAGTTCCAGCCGCGCCTAGAGGGTTGTGACCCAGCGCTTGCCAGAGCTGGCGTCTGCGTCGGCGGGGGCGGTGCGGCCGTGAGCGGCGTCTCGTTCGGCGGCCAGGCCGTGCTCGAGGGTGTGATGATGCGCGGCCCGTCGTGCTGGTCGGTTGCCGTGCGCAAGCCGAACGGCGAGATGGCCGAGGTGACGAAGCAGGTTCGTTCGCCCATGCAGCGCCACCGTCTCTGGCGGCTGCCTGTCATTCGCGGCGTTGTCGCGCTGGGCGAGTCGCTCGCGATCGGCTTTCGCGCGCTCGCCATCTCCGCGAACTACGCCGCCCAGGAGGAGGGCGACGACGGCGAGATCACGACGGAGATATCCCGCGGCCAGATCATCTTCTCGTTCGTGATCGCGATCGGGTTCGCGCTGATGCTGTTCAAGGTCGGGCCGGCGCTGCTGACGAGCTGGCTGCCGATCGAGGGGACGACGTGGTTCGTGATCGTGGAGGGGCTGATCCGGGTCTCCGTCTTCGTCCTCTACATCGCGCTGATCGGGCTGATCCCCGATCTGAAGCGCGTCTTCCAGTACCACGGGGCCGAGCACAAGGCGATCAACGCGCTCGAGGGCGGCTCCGAGCTGACTCCCGAACAGGTGCAGAAGTTCAGCTTGATTCATCCACGTTGCGGAACTGCTTTTTTGCTATGGGTCATGGTGATCGGCATCTTCGTCTTCGCCCTCGTCGGCAGGCCTGTCTGGTACTGGCTGATCGTGAGCCGGATTGCGCTCCTGCCGGTGATCGCCGGCCTCGCCTACGAGCTGATCCGCTACGCCGGCAAGCACCAGGGGAACCGCGTGCTGATGACCCTGCTGGCACCCGGCCTGTGGCTGCAACGGCTCACCACGCGCGAGCCGACGCTCGACCAGGTCGAGGTCTCGATTCGCGCACTGCAGGAGGTCGTGCGCCGCGAGGGCTCGGAGAGCGCCGGCGAGCTGCGCGCCGAGTCGAAGGTCGAGGTGATGGCGTGACGCCGTCGCCTGCATCCGCCACGTCGCCTGAGTCGGCCACCTCGTGCGGCGTCTCGTAACGTTGCACCCGGAACCCCGGGCGCGCGAAGCGCGCCCCTTCAGGATCACGGTGGCCAGCTGCGCAGCAGCTGGCCACCGTGCAACGAGCATCGAGTGCGGCGTCTCACAACGTACGATTCCGGTCGAACGTTGTGAGACGCCGCACTAGCGAGGAGACTGGAATGCCGAGGATCGTCCGGGAGGCCGGCATCACCTGGGAAGGAAACGTGGCCCGCGGCGCGGGCGCGATCACAGCGGCGTCGTCAGGCGCCTTCAGCGGCCTCTCCTACTCGGCCGCCACGCGCATCGGCAACCCGGAGGGGAAGACCAGCCCCGAGGAGCTGCTGGCGGCAGCGCACGGCGGCTGCTTCACGATGTCGCTCGCGAGCGAGCTGACCAAGGCGGGAACCCCACCCGAACGGCTGGACGTCCGCTGCGCCATCACCATGGACGAGGTCGAGGGCAAGGGCCACCAGATCG
>DAIOGR010000035.1:0-12216 GCA_036745155.1 Gaiella sp. | reverse complement strand
GCGCGGTAGACGCGGCCCGGCAGCGGATGGCCGAGCACCCCCGCGAGCCACTCCGCCACGCCGATCAGGGCGTCCAGGTCGGCGCCCGTGGCAATTCCCTCTCGCTCCAGCACGTAGACGACGTCCTCGGTGGCGACGTTGCCCGTCGAGTGGGGTGCGAAGGGGCAGCCGCCGATGCCGCCGACAGAGGTGTCGAGCAGCGTCGCCCGGCCCTCCAGCGCCGCCAGCGCGCAGGCCACCGCCGTGTTCCGTGTGTCGTGCAGGTGCACCCCGATGGTCTCGCGCGTCGTGCGGGCCCGCTCGACGGCACGGCGCACCCGCGTTGGTGTCGCCGCCCCGATCGTGTCCGCCAGCACCACCTCGTCGGCGTCCGCCGCGGCGCAGCGCGCCACCAGGTCGAGCACGCGCATCTCGTCCACGTTCCCCTCGAAGGGGCAGCCGAACGCGGTCGAGATCGTGACCGTGGCGCGCCGTCCGTCCTCGTGCGCCGCGGCGATCACGGCGGCGGCGCGTGCCAGGCCCTCCTCCACCGAGGAGCCGGCGTTGCGCTGCTGGAACGTCTCGCTCGCTGCGAACGTGACGTGCACCTCGGTCAGCGCCGTCTGGCGCAGCCGCTCGTAGCCCTGCTCGTTCAGCACGAGACCGGCGAACGCGACGTGCTCACGCGGCTCGAGCAGCGCCGCCACCTCTTCGGCGCCCGCCATCTGCGGCACGAGGTCGTTGCGGACGAAGCTCGCCGCCTCGACCCGCGCCACACCGGTGCGGGCCAGACGGTTGGCGAGCTCGGCGCGCACCGCGGGCGCGAGCAGGCCCGGCTCGTTCTGGAGCCCGTCCCGGGGACCGACGTCGCAGATCGCGACCTTCTTCACACCGCGGAACCTACCGGTCGGCCCGGTACGAGCCGAACACGCGCAGGTGGTCCGTGAGCGATTGCATCTCCCGCAGGGTCGCTGCGATGTCGGGGTCGAGCGGATGGCCCGTGAGCACGGCGTCGAAGCGATAGGCCCAGGGCTGGGACGGGATGGGGCGGGAGACGAGCAGGTTGAGGTCGATCCCGTGCCGGGCGAGCGGCTCGAGCGAGCGGTGGAGCGCGCCCGGCCGGTGGTCGGTCGTGAACGAGAACGCGGTGCGCCAGGTGCCGTCGCGGCGGTCGAGCCGCGTGTAGGGCGCCACCGATACGAAGCGTGTGTAGGCCTCCGGATGATCGCCCACGTTCTCCGCCAGGATCGTCAGGCTGTTGATGCGCGCCGCACGCTCGCTCGCGATCGCGACGACCGTCGGGTCGCCGATCCGCGCCACGTCCGCAGCCGCGTCACCGGTCGTCGGTGCCGCTGTGGCCGTCGCGCCGGGCATCGAGGCGAGCAGCCGGCGGCACTGATCGAGCGCCACCGGATGTGAGTGCACCTCGCGCACGTCCTCGAGCGCGATCTCGCCTGGCCCGACGAGACAGTGGTGGATCGGCAGGATCGCCTCGGCCACGATCGACAGCGGTGAGTCGAACAGCAGGTCGTGCGTCTCGGCCACGGGGCCGACGAGCGAGCTCTCGATCGGGAGCACGCCGAAGCGGACACGCCCGGACGCGACGGCGTCGACGACGTCCGAGAAGGCCGGCAGCGGAATCAGCCGGGCGGCGGGGAAGAGGCGGTCGCACGCGGCCGCCGAGTGGGCGCCTTCACGGCCGGGGTAGGCGACGGTGAGCTCGTTCGATGTCATGCGGTAGGCCTTTCGGGCGACGGGATCCGCGGGATCTCAGCTAGCCGGGCGCGGGCGGAGAGCGAAGGCGCCGGCTAGCCCGTAAAGGCGAAGCCGCAGAACGCGGAACCGAAGAAGCTCGTGGTGGGCTCGGCGCTCCGCATCGTCGTCACAGCGTAGGCGCAGTCTCGAGCCCGCGCAAGACGGCGGTGCCGAAGGCCGAGGTGGTTGCGGTGCCGCCCAGGTCGGGCGTGGGCGCGGCGACGAGCGCTCCGTCGACGGCCCGAGCCACGGCGGCTGCCTCGCCGGGGCGGCCGAGCCCGTAGTCGAGTAGCAGGGCCAGCGAGCGGAGCATCGCCGCCGGGTTCGCGATCCCCCGACCCGCGATCTGGGGGGCGGAGCCGTGCACCGGCTCGAAGATCCCGGGGCCTTCGTCGCCGAGCGAGGCGGACGCGGCGAGCCCGAGCCCGCCGGTGACGGCGGCGGCGACGTCCGACAGGATGTCGCCGAAGGTGTTCTCGGTGAGCACGGTGTCGATCGTCTCGGGGGCCTGCACGATCGTCATCGCGAAGGAGTCGACGAGCGCGTGGTCGAGCGCAACGTCCGGGTAGTCGGCCGCACCGAGCTCCGTGACGACGTCCCGCCACAGGCGCGAGGTGTGCATCACGTTCACCTTGTCGACCGACGTGAGGCGTCCGCTGCGGGTGCGCGCGATCTCGAAACCGCGCCTGGCGACGCGCTCCACCTCCAGCCGTGAGTACTCGCACGTGTCGTACCAGGTGCCGTCGTCGCGGATGCCCTTGGCGCCGAAGTAGAGGCCGCCGACGAGCTCGCGCACGATCAGCATGTCGATGCCCTCGGCGATCGCCGGCCGCAGGTTCGCGTAGACGCCGAGCTCCTTGCGCAGGCCGAGCAGGCCCTGCTCGGGGCGAACGGGCTGACCCTCGAGCTCCGGCAGCCCCACGGCCGCGAGCAGGACGGCGTCGGAGGCGCGGCAGGCTGCCAGCGTCTCGTCCGGGAGCGGGGTGCCCTGCGCCAGGATCGCGTTGCCCCCGAACGCGTGCGTCGTGTGCTCGATGCCGAGGGCATCGAGCACACGAATGGCTTCGGCAGTGACTTCTGGTCCGATGCCGTCGCCCGGCAGGACTGCTACGTGCACGTCGTTCAGGCTAGCGATCCGCGGCGTCAGCCGCGGATCGCTCGTAGGCGGTGATGGCGTCCTCGTGCCGGAGCGTCAGGCCGATGTCGTCGAGCCCGTTGAGCAGGCGGTAGCGGGTCGACTCGTCGAACTCGAAAGGGATCACCTTGCCGCTCGGCGCCGTCACGGTGAGCGCCTCGAGGTCGACGACGACGTCGGAGCCGCGGTCGAGGTCGACCGCTTCCATCAGTTCCTTCACGTCGTGCTCGGGCAACTGGACGACGATGATGCCGACCTTGCCGGCGTTCGAGCGGAAGATGTCCCCGAACGACGGCGCGATCACGACGTCGAAGCCGTAGTCCTGCAGCGCCCAGGCGGCATGCTCGCGCGAGGAGCCGCAGCCGAAGTTGCGTCCCGCCAGCAGCACTCTGGCGCCTGCGAACTGCGGCTGGTTGAGCTCGAAGCCGGCCCGCTCGTTGCCGTCCTCGTCGTAGCGCCAGTCGAAGAAGGCGAACTCGCCGTAGCCGGTGCGCTCGATCCGCTTGAGGAACTGCTTGGGGATGATCTGGTCGGTGTCGACGTCGGGGCGGTCGAGCACGGCGACGCGCCCCTCAACCCGTGAGATCGCCTTCATGCGGGCACCGGGCCGGCGTCGAGCGTCCGTACGTCTACGAAGTGCCCGTGCAGCGCGGCGGCGGCGGCCATCTGGGGGCTGACGAGGTGGGTGCGACCGCCCCGGCCCTGGCGTCCCTCGAAGTTCCGGTTCGACGTCGAGGCACACCGCTCGCCGGGCGCGAGGATGTCGGGGTTCATGCCGAGGCACATGGAGCAGCCGGCCAGGCGCCACTCGAAGCCGGCTTCGAGGAACACCCGGTCCAGTCCCTCGTTCTCCGCCTGACGGCGGATCTGTGCCGAGCCGGGCACGACGAGTGCCGTCACGCGGGGATCCACCCTGCGGCCCGCGACGATCGCCGCCGCGTCGCGCAGGTCCTCGATGCGCGAGTTCGTGCAGGACCCGATGAAGACGCGGTCGATGCGGATGTCCTCGATCGCCTGGCCGGGGCGCAGGGCCATGTATTCGAGCGCCCGCTCCGCCGCGACACGGTCGTCCGGGTCGTCGAACGAGGCGGGATCGGGCACGCGGCCGGTGACCGGCACGACCATGCCGGGGTTCGTGCCCCAGGTCACCTGCGGCGCGAGCTCGCTGACGTCGACCTCGACGTGCGTGTCGTAGGTGGCGTCCGGATCCGAGGCGAGGGAGCGCCAGTCGTCGAGGGCGCGCTCCCACTCGGCGCCGCGTGGCGCGTGCTCGCGACCCTCCAGGTAGGCGAAGGTGGTGTCGTCCGGCGCGATCATGCCGGCGCGGGCGCCCCACTCGATCGACATGTTGCAGATCGTCATCCGGTGCTCCAGCGACAGCCCGCGGATCGGCTCGCCGGCGTACTCGACGACGTAGCCGACGCCGCCGTCCACCCCGACCTGGCCGATTGCGCCCAGGATCAGGTCCTTCGCGGTCAGTCCGGGCGGCAGGGTGCCGACGAACTCGAGCAGCAGCGTCCGCGGTCGCCGCTGGTTCAGCGTCTGGGTGGCGAGCACGTGCTCGACCTCCGACGTGCCGATTCCGAACGCGAGCGCTCCGAAGGCGCCGTGGGTGGAGGTGTGGCTGTCGCCGCAGACGATCGTCTTGCCGGGCTGCGTGAGGCCGAGCTCGGGCCCGATCACGTGCACGATCCCCTCGCGCCCGGAGCCGGTCGCATGCAGGCGGATGCCGAACTCCTCGCAGTTCGCGCGCAGGGCGTCGAGCTGTGCCTTCGCCATCGGGTCGGACACCGGCCCGGGCAGCGTCGGCACGTTGTGGTCCATCGTGGCCACCGTCAGCTCGGGCCGGCGCACCGTGCGTCCTGCCAGCCGCAGGCCGTCGAACGCCTGCGGTGAGGTGACCTCGTGCACGAGGTGCAGGTCGATGTACAGCAACGCCGGCTCGCCCGGCTCCTCGCGGACGATATGGCGCTCCCAGACCTTTTCGAACAGCGTGCTGCCCATGGCGGGAATCGTACGTGCACGGCGTTGCGGGCCGGGGCGGCCGGCTGGCCCCTTACGCGACCGCCAGCACCTCGTCCACGAACGCGTCCGCGTCTGCCTCGATCAGCACCGGGTTGTACGTGTGGGCCACCGGACCGGGCGTCTTCAGGCCGTCACCCGTGACGAGCAGGACGACCCGGGAGCGCTCGCCCAGCTCGCCGTTCGCGACGGCCCTCCTCAGCGCGCCGAGCGTGACGCCGGTGGCGGTCTCGCCGAAGACGCCGGTCGTCTGGGCCAGCAGCGCCATGTTCTCGCCGATCGCCTCCTCGGCGACGGCGTAGATCGAGCCGCCGGTGGCGCGCGCGGTCGCGACGGCGAAGTCGCCGTCGGCCGGGTTGCCGATCGCGAGCGAGCGCGCGATCGAGTCGGGCCGCACGGGCGTCACGCGGGCACCCGACTCGAAGGCGGTCGCGACGGGGCAGCAGCCCTCGGCCTGGCCGCCGAAGAGGCGCGGCGTGGGGCCGTCGACGAGGCCGAGCGCGTGCAGCTCGTCGAAGCCCTGGCCCACCTTGTGGTAGAGCGCCCCGGAGGCGACCGGCGCCACGACAGCGTCCGGCGTCTCCCAGCCGAGCTGCTCGGCGATCTCGTACGCGATCGTCTTCGAGCCCTCCGCGTAGTAGGAGCGCAGGTTCACGTTGACGAACCCCCAGGGCAGCTCGAACGAGAGCTCGACCGAGAGGCGGGAGCAGTGGTCGTAGTGCCCGTTCACCGCGTAGATGGTGGGCCCGTAGGCGGCTGCGGCGAGCAGTTTCTCCGGCTCCAGGTCGGCCGGCACGAACACCGCCGCCTCGAGACCCTCGGCCGCTGCGCGTGCCGCTACGGCGCCTGCCAGGTTGCCGGTCGACGAGCACGAGAGCGTCTCGAGCCCGAGCTCCTGCGCCTTGCGCGCCGCCACCGCCACCACCCTGTCCTTGAACGAGTGCGTCGGGTTGGCGGTGTCGAGCTTCAGCCAGAGCTCACCGATGCCGAGCTCGGCTGCCAGCCGCGGTGCCGGCTGCAGCGGAGTCATGCCGGGCGCCAGCCGCGGCTCTTTGGGGGCAGCGACCGGGAGCAGGTCGGCGTAGCGCCAGATCGAGGGCGGCCCCGCTGCGATGCTCTCGCGGCTCACTGTCCCGCGGAGCGCATCCCAGTCGTAGACCGGGTCGAGTGGGCCGAAGCAGTTCGAGCAGGTGCCGGTCGCGACGAGCTCGTGCTCTGTTGCGCAGATGCGGCAGGCAAGGGATAGGGCGGGCACGGGCTGGACCTCCTGGTAGACGCTCGACATCCGTCCGGGTTTGGCACCGTCGCCCGATATGTGGGGCAGGTTGCCGAGGCGTCACAGGGCCGGTCCCTCAGCCTCTCTTGATGCGGAGCGGGGTCTGCCCGCTGCCGTCGCGTAGTCTAACGGGTTCACACGGGCGTGGTGATCGCTCCCTCCGACGCGGACTGCACGAGCGCTGCGTACTTCGCCAGGACACCGGCCGTCACCCTGGGAGGCGGGATCACGGTTGCTGCGAGCCGGGCGGCGATCTCCTCGTCGGAGAGCTCCACGTCGAGGCGGCGGCTCTCCACGTCGATCACGACCATGTCTCCCTCACGGAGCGCGGCGATGGGGCCGCCCTTCATCGCCTCAGGGCACACGTGGCCCACCATGAAACCGTGCGTCGCCCCCGAGAAGCGGCCGTCCGTGATGAGCGCCACGTCGTCGGAGAGCCCCTCGCCGACGATCGCCCCCGTCACGTGCAGCATCTCGCGCATGCCGGGGCCGCCGACCGGTCCCTCGTAGCGGATCACGACGACGTCGCCGGCCACGATCTTGCCGTCCTTGACGGCGGCGAACGTCTCCTCTTCCGAGTCGAACACGCGCGCGGGGCCGCGATGGTGGTTCCGCTCGGAGCCGGCGAGCTTGACGACGCACCCGTCCGGCGCGATGTTGCCGCGCAGGATCGCCACACCCCCGCGCGACTTGATCGGCGTCTCGATCGGGACGACCACCTCCTGCCCCTCTGTCGCCACCGCGGCGTCGGCGATCTCGCCGAGCGTGCGGCCGTCGACGTTCAGGGTGGTCGGGTCGATCAGGCCGGCCTTCTTCAGCTCGCGCGCGACGAGGGCGATGCCACCGGCCCGGTGCACGTCGGTGGCGACGAAGCGCCCGAACGGCTTCAGGTCGGCCACGATCGGCGTCCGTGCCGAGATCACGTCGAAGTCGTCGATCGTGAAGTCGATCTCCAGCTCCTTCGCGATGGCGACGAGGTGCAGCACCCCGTTCGTCGAGCCACCCGTCGCCGCCACGGACGCGGCGGCGTTCTCGAGCGACGCCTTGGTGATGATCGACGAGGGGCGCACGTCGCGACGGACGAGATCGACGGCGATCCTGCCCGCCTCCTCGGAGGCCGCCTTCTTGGAGGTGTCCAGCGCGGGAATGTCGTTGCGGCCGGCGGGGCTGATGCCGAGGAACTCGATCGCCGTCGCCATCGTATTGGCTGTGAACTGGCCGCCGCATGCACCGGCGGCCGGGCACGCGACCGACTCGAGCTCGTGCAGGTCCTCGGCCGTGATCTTGCCGGCGTTGTAGGCGCCGATCTGCTCGTACACGTCCTGGATCGTGACGTCCCGGCCGCGCCAGCGGCCGGGCGCGATCGAGCCGGTGTAGAGCACGAGCCCCGGGATGTCGAGGCGCGCCAGGGCCATGACGGCGGCGGGGATCGTCTTGTCGCAGGCGATCAGGCAGACGAGGCCGTCGAAGAGATGGCCACGCGCAACGAGCTCGATCGAGTCCGCGATCGTCTCGCGGGAGACGAGCGAGGCCCGCATGCCCGTCGTGCCCATCGAGACTCCGTCCGAGACGGCGATCGTGTTGAACTCCATGGGGGTGCCGCCGGCGGCGCGAATGCCCTCCTTCACGTGCGGTGCCAGAGCACGCTGGTTGAGGTTGCACGGCATCGTCTCGATCCACGTCGTGCAGACGCCGATGATCGGCTTCGCGAGGTCCTCGTCGGTGAAGCCGGTGCCCTTCAGCATCGCGCGTGCGCCTGCCCGGTCGGGGCCGTCGGTGAGCGCGGCGCTGTGGCGCTTGGCGGGATCGGAGGGGCGATCGTACGGCGTGGTCACGGTGATCCTTTCTCGATGGGGTAGCCGTCACGGCGGCACCATTCGCTGAACGAGCCGGGATAGAGGCGGACGTCGTCGCGCCCGGCGAGCACGAGTCGCTGGACGACGACGCAGGCGGTGACGCCGGAGCCGCAGTAGGCGACGAGCTCCGGCTGGGTCGCCGCCTCCTCCGGCAGGGGGTGATCGAAGTACGCGTTGCGGGAGCCGGGAATGCGGCCGGCAACCGGGTCGAGCGGCTCGGTCTCGCCGCGCCAGCGCTCGGGACTGCGGGCGTCGTAGAGCGCGAATCCGGACTCGCCGAGCCGGGCCAGGATCTCCTCCGCCGAGACCGTGTCTCCCCTGCGCTCGCGCGCGACGAACCGGGCAGCCACGGGCGTGGGCTCGTCGGGGACGAGCGGCCCGGCGTAGCCGCGCACGTCGAGCGTCCCCGCTGCGTCGTGCCCGGCGTGCCGCAGGAGCCACCAGCAGCGCGCGGCCCAGCCCGTGCCCTCGTCCAGTGCCAGCACGAACGTGTCGCCGTCGATGCCGGCACGGCCGAACACCGCCTCGAGCTGGCCGGCGGTGGGGAGCGGGTGGCGGCCGCCCTGGGCTGGGTCGGGAGCGGCCGCGGAGAGGTCGCGCTCCGGGTCGAGGTGGACGGCGCCCGGTATGTGTCCGGCCTCGTAGGCGGCGCGTGGCCGCACGTCCACGACTCGGAGGCTCACAGCGCCCCCCGGGGCGACACCGGCAGCTCCAGTACGTCGTGCTCGGGGAAGCGCGTGTGCAGCGCTGCGGCGCAGGGGCCTGCCTCAGAGGCCCACGCGATCACCGTCGGCCCGGAGCCGGAGAGCGTCGCTCCGGCGCAGCCGGGCGGCGGGTCGGCGCGGATCGCCGCGAGCTCCGGGGAGGCCCGGTAGGGCTCGTGCAGGCGGTCCCAGAGGGCGGCGGCGAACAGCTCGGCGTCGCCGGCGACCGCCGCCGCGCCGAGCAGGGCCGCCCGGCCCGCGGTGGCGGCGGCATCCGCGTGCGTCACCGCGTTCGGGAGGGTCGACCGCGACGCGGCGGTCGACGTGCGCACCTTCGGCACGACTGCGACGGCGGCGAGCGGCAGCCGCTCTGCGATGCGTACGGCGCGGCCGTCCCAGGCCAGCGTGAGCCCGCCGAGCAGCGCTGCCGCGAGATTGTCGGAGTGGCTCTCGAGCGTGAGGCCGGCGGCCAGCAGGTCCTCGAGCGGGGCGGCCGGCGCAGCGGCGGCGAGGCCGAGCGCGATCGCAGCGGCCGACGAGCCGAGGCCGCGCTCGAGCGGGATCCGGTTCGTGAAGGAGAATCGCTTGCCCGCAGGATCTGCGAGGAGCGCGTAGGCGCGGATCGCCAGGTTGGAGGCGTCCTCCGCGAGCTCGCCCGACCCCTCTCCGGCGACGGCGACGCCGTCGCCGTCCGTCACCTCGACCTCGTTCCAGAGGTCGAGCGCGACGGCGGCGCAGTCGAAGCCGGGGCCGATGTTGGCCGACGTCGCGGGCGCGCGGACGATCATCCGTGGGCAGCGGCCGCGATCGCGTCCGGGTCAGGGTCGACGAGCACCGGCTGCGGCCCGTAGCGGTCGGCGTTTTCGGTGTCCTTGAGCCCGTGCCCTGTGATCGTGAGGGCGAGCCGCTCTCCGGCAACTGCTCCGCGGCGGACCGCGGCGAGGCCGGCTGCCGACGACGGCTCGCAGAACAGGCCTTCCAGCCGCGCGAGCTCCCGCCACGCCTCCACGATCTCCTCGTCGGAGACGGTGACGACGTGCGCGCGCGCCGCGGCCACGCTCTCGGCGTGCACCGGCACGCCGATCCGGATGGCGGAGGCGAGCGTCGTCGGCCGGTGCTCGGCCTCGACCGAGTAGATGGGCGTCGTGGAGCCGAGCTCGCTGAGGCCTTTCGCGTAGGCGGACGTGTTGCCGCCGCCGCCGTAGGGGATCACAAACGCGTCCGGCTCCGCGCCGAGCTCCTCCACGATCTCGAACACCGCCGTCTTCTGCCCTTCTCGCCGGTACGGGTTGACCGAGTTGACGAGCACGTGAGTGCCCCGGCGTGCCAGCTCCTGCGCTGCGGCCAGGGCCTCGTCGAAGTCGCCGCGCACCTCGAGCACCCGGGCGCCGAGCATGCGCGTCTGCGCCACCTTCGCGCCGGCGACGGCACCCTGCGGGGTCAGCACGAGGGCCGGGATGCCCGCGCGGGCGGCATAGGCGGCGGCCGATGCGGCCGTGTTGCCCGTGGAGGCGCAGATGACCGCCTCAGCGCCCTCCTCGACCGCCTTCGACACCGCCACCGTCATGCCCCGATCCTTGTACGAGCCGGTTGGGTTTGACGCCTCCCATTTCAGCCAGAGCTCGACCCCGAGACGCTCCGACAGCCTCGGCGCGCGCAAGAGCGGTGTCGAGCCCTCCCCCAGTGAGACGACCGGCGTCGCCTCACCAACCGGCAGCCGGTCGCGGAAGCGCTCGATCAGGGGGATCGTCACCCGCCTAGCTCCAGCCCAGCTGCTCGACGCCGCGGTCGGAGACGACCGGCAGCGCGCTCGCATCGCCGCGCGACTCCGGCAGCGCCCGGATCGCGGCGAGGGCCGCATCCACGCTTCCGGCCGGCGCTTCGTGCGTGACGACGTGGAGGACGGCGTGGCCGTCCCCCGGCTGCTGCACGAGCTGCGCCACCGACACCCCCTGCGCAGCGAGCTCCTGCGCGATGCGGGCCAGCACGCCTGCGCGATCCTCCACCTCGAGGCGCAGGTAGTAGGGGGAGGGGAGCTCACCCGCCGGCAGCCGCTCGAGCTCGCGCCACACCGGGTCGTTCTGGAGGAACCCTGTACCGGTCGTGCCGACGATCGACACCATGTCCGCCACCACCGCCGACGCGGTCTCGATGCCGCCGGCGCCGGGCCCCTCGAGCGTGATCTCCCGGATCGCGTCGCCCTGCAGCATCACCGCGTTGAACGCGCCCTCGACCGCCGCCAGCGGATGGTGGCGGTCGACGAAGGCCGGCCCCACACGCACGTCGACGCGGTCGCCCACGAGGGTGGCGCGCCCGATCAGCTTCACGTGCATCTCGAGGGCGCGCGCGGCGGCGACGTGGTCGAGGGTGACGCCCTCGATCCCCTCGACGTCGACCCAGTCGAGCGGCACCCGCGAGCCGAACGCGACTGTCGCGAGGATCGCAGTCTTCGCAGCTGCGTCGAGGCCGCCGACGTCCTCCGTCGGGTCGGCCTCCGCGAAGCCGAGCCGCTGGGCCTCCGCGAGGGCGTCCGCGTAGGAGCGCCCGCCCTCCATGGCGGAGAGGATGAAGTTGGTGGTGCCGTTCACGATCCCGAGCACGCGGTGCACATTCGTGACCACGAGCGACTCCCGTAGCACCTTGATCACGGGGATCGCGGCGCACACCGACGCCTCGAAGCGCAACTGCACGCCGCCCGCGGTGGCGGCCTCGAACAGGTCGACGCCGCGGCGCGCGACGAGCTGCTTGTTGGCGGTCACGACGGGCCTGCCGGAGCGCAGCAGCTCCAGCACGTAGCCGCCGGCCGGCTCGACCCCGCCCATCACCTCGGCCACGACCTGGATCGAGGGGTCGTCCCGGATCGCCGCGAAGTCGTCCGTGAGCACGCCCGGATCCGGTGAGAAGCCGCGTTGCTTCGCCGTGTCGCGGACGAGCGCCCGGGCGACGCGCAGCCGGTGCCCGGTCGATCGCTCGATCTCGTCGGCACTCTCCTCGAGCAGCCGGTGCACCGCCGCCCCCACCGTGCCGTAGCCGAGGAGCGCTACGGGGACGTCGACGGATGCCACCTCAGCGGTCCCCGGCCCGGTGCATCAGGGAGCGGAGCTCCTTGCCGACCGTCTCGAGCGTCGAGGAGGCGGCCTCGGCGCGCATCGCCTTGAGGCGTGCCTCGCCGTGCGACATGTCCTCCACCCACTCGCGCGCGAACTCGCCCGACTGGATGTCCGCCAGGATGCCCTTCATCTGCTCGCGCACGTGTGCGTCGATCACGCGCTTGCCCCTCGTGTAGTCGCCGAACTCGGCCGTGTCGGAGATCGAGTAGCGCATGCCGGCGAGGCCGCCCTCCCACATCAGGTCGACGATCAGCTTCAGCTCGTGCAGGCACTCGTAGTACGCGATCTCCGGCGCGTACCCGGCCTCGACGAGCGTCTCGAACCCGGCGCGGACGAGCTCCGCCGTGCCGCCGCAGAGCACCGCCTGCTCGCCGAAGAG
>DAIOGR010000034.1:0-12442 GCA_036745155.1 Gaiella sp. | reverse complement strand
CGCGCGCCCGGGGTTCGGGTGCAACGGTACGAGACGTCGCACGAGCAGAGGGGCGAGGCGCGCCGCGCTCTAAGCTGCCTCCAGGGAGGGCAGGTACTGCCGCCAGCTGTCCGGCACGCGCTGGGCGGCGAGACGGATGAAGAGCACGGGCGCCGGCGCCCGCGGCGGGTGAGGGAGCGACATCGCCACCTCCTCGAGCAGGCGATCGCCCTTGCGGAGGTTGCACGGCGCACAGGCGGTGACGACGTTCTCCCACACGGAATCGCCGCCTTTGGAGCGCGGGACCACGTGGTCGAGCGTGAGCCGGCCGGCCGTAGTGCCGCAGTAGACGCACCGCCAGCCGTCGCGTGCGAAGAGCGCGCGCCGGGAGATGCGGCGCTTGATCGCACGGGGCACGCGCACGTATTGCAGCAGCCGGATCACATGTGGTCGCACGAAGTCGGCCGCGGCGGAGCGAAGCGGGTGGTCGTGGCTCTCGACCACCTCGGCCTTCCCTTTCCACACGAGGACGTGCGCCCGGCGGACCGAGCACACGTTGAGCGGCTCGTAGCTCGCGTTCAGGACGAGTACCTGATGCACGTGGGCAGAGCGTACCGGAGGGACGACGCGTGCCTCGCCCACGGCCGGTGGCGTCAGCGCCCCATCGCCCGTTCTACGGCCTCCTGCTCCTCCGGGGAGAGGGCGATCGAGGCCTTGCCGCGGTCGAGGTCCTTGACGTAGATCCGCGCATAGTCGCGGCCCTGGATCGCGGTGACGATCGTGCCGGTGCGCGTCTGGTCGAGAAACGCGAAGGAGGCGGACTGCTGGCCTCCCGTGTCCTCGTAGGCGTCGTAGCGGACGACAGACGTGTTCGAGACCGCCCCGTCGACGCGGCGGTCGACGCGCGAGAGGCCCGCAGCGACCTCGTCGACGGCGCGGTGCAGGTCGTCGATGCGCCCTTGCAGGGAGACGGCGAAGTCGACCATGTCGGTCGACGAGCCCCCCAGGATGGCCTGCTGCGCCCCGTGGACACGGTGGATGCGCATCAGTGCGAGCACCGCGCTGAGGAGGGCGAGCGCCGCCACCACGCTCGCCGCGACCGCGACGACCAGCTCGACAGCCACTACTCGAGCGAGAAGATGACGGGGTACTCGGCGGTGTTGTTCGCCTTGTTCTGCTCGCCGGGAACCGGCTCCACGCTCACCTGTACCGTCGTCTTCTCCCCGAACTGCACCTCCGGGAAGTCCTTGAAGGTGACGGTCTTCGTCTCGCCCACGTCGATCAGGTCGATCGTGGCCTTCTTGACGATCGGGCTCGTCCCCTTCGGCACCGTCAGGGTCACCTGCACCTGCACTTCCTGGTTCTCGCCCGTGTTGGTGACGCCGACGACGAAGCCGAGGTCGGTGGAGACCCTGATCGTCGCCTCGGCATCCGTCGAGAGCTGGCCGCTACCCGTGCACCCCTGCGTGCAGCTCGCAGCGGGAGTGACGTCGGTGTACTGGAGGCCGGTGCCGTGCACGCCCGACGGGGTGCCTCCGGTCGACGCTCCGTGGATGCGCTGCCAGATCGCGGTCATCGACTTGGTCGAGTACAGCTCCACGTTCTCGACGAAGACCGATTGCGGCACCGTGACGTCGGAGAGGCCCTCGTTCTCCAGCACCGCTGCCGCGGGCACCCGGAAGAGATCCTGCCAGACGACGTCGCCGGCCTCGAGGCGCCGGGCCTGGGCCGAGAGCTGCTCGCCGGCGGCAGTCGCGTCCTTCGACGACGCGGTCGCCTTGAAGGCCGCGAGCATCCCCTGCATGCCGCCGACGCGCAGCTGCAGGGCCTGCACGGCATGGTCGTGGCCGGGGCGCAGCGGGCCTGGGACGTCGAGCCCTTCGGCCTGCTGGACGTCCTGCTGCTGCTGCTGGATCAAGCCACCGAGCTTGGTCTCGAGCTCGGCCTGCTTCAGGCCCGGCGTCGTCAGCAGGTCGGCGAGGTCGGTGCCGATCTTCACCGACGCGGAGCCGACGTCGCCGATCTTCGTCATGTAGTCGTTGTAGGTCGTCCGCTGCTTGTCGCTCGAGCAGCCCTGGCCCCAGATCACGAGCAGCACGACGATCACGATCGCGAAGGCGATCAGGCCGACGAGGCGCAGCAGCGGCGTCAGCCCGTGGGGAGCCCGGAACTGCGGCCGGCGCGGGCCGTCTCCGCCCGATCCGTCCGAGGGCGGCCGGCCGCCGCCTCCGTGTCGCGTGGAGGCCTCACGGGTTGCGTCTTCTTCGAAGAAGTCGAAGTCGAGGATGTCGTCGTCGTGCGCGCTCACGCAGATGCTCCCGTCAGGGGACGGGACGAGTGTACGGGATGTTCCGGTCAGGAAGCCGGCAGGGAGGCCGTTTCCGGCGGCGAAGAGGCGGGGGACGTGTCGAGCCCTGCCTACGCCCTCCCGGAACGAGAGCTCGTCCTCGACCGGTATCGCCCGCTGCGCCCTCTCGGCCGAGGCGGCTCGGGATCCGTCTGGCTCGCCCGTGACGAGCGCACCGGGCTCGAGGTGGCGCTCAAGATCGTGCCGCGCGAAGGCAAGCGGGCCTCGCGCGCCGCCAGGGAGATGGAGGCGGCGTCACGGCTGCGTCACGAGCGGTGCGTGCGCGCATACGACTTCGGCGGGGACAGCGGCCACGTCTACATCGCCTACGAGTACGTGCAGGGCCAGACGATGCGCGAGGCGCTGCGCGCCGGCAAGCTGGGCGACCGTGACGCCGTCGAGGCGGCGGCCCAGATCCTCGACGGGCTGGCCCACGCGCACCGCATCGGGATCGTCCATCGCGACGTGAAGCCGTCGAACGTGCTCGTCGAGGACAAGCCGGCCATCTCCGTGCGGCTGCTGGACTTCGGGCTGGCGCAGTTCGACGAGGCGGACACCCTGACTGCCGTCGGCGACGTGCCCGGCACGCTCGCGTACATCGCACCGGAGCGGCTGCGCGGCGGCGACGCCACCGCCGCCAGCGACGTGTGGGCGGTCGGCGTGCTGTTGTGGGAGGCGCTGGCCGGCCAGCACCCGTTCTGGGGCGTGCCGCTGCCTCAGGTGGCGGGGGCAATCGAGGCGGGCGCCCCGCCGCTCACGAACCACCGCCAGGGGCTTTCGCGCGCGCTGCTCGCCGCAATCGAGTCGGCGCTGTCGGTGGAGCCGGCCCGGCGACCGAAGGCGGAGCGGCTCGCCCACGACCTGCGCACGGCGCTCGAGGCGCCGCGCCGTGACCGCACGCCGTCGACCCGGCCGCGGCCGGAACCGGCGAGGAAGCACCGGCCCGCCCCGAAGCCGCAGGCCGCCCCCGTCCCGCCCGGCCGGCGGATCGTCGGTGCCGCCCTGGCGGCGGCTACTGCCACGATCGGTGCGACGCTGCTTCCCTTCTGGCCGCCAGGACTGGTGCTGCTCCTCGCCCTGGCGGCAGGCGCTGCAGCGTGGCGCTCGCCCCGCGCCGGGCTCGCGATCGCCCTGTTCGCCCCCGTCTTCCCGCTCGGGAACGTCGCCCAGGCCGCAGCGGTCGCGTACGCCGTCGTCGCGTTGGCCTGGCTCGCAGCCTGCTGGCGGGACGCGCGCGCAGGGCTGCTGTTCGTGGCCGGGCCCGTGCTCGCGTCGTTCGGCGGCCTGGCGCTGCTGCCGCTGGCGGTTCAGCCTGCACGAGGGCCTGTGCGGAAGGCGGCCCAGGCGTTCGCCGGCGTGATGGCGGCGGCCCTGGTGGCCGGCTTACGCGGATCTCCCCTGCCGCTCACGGGCGCGGCGGCAGGTGACATCGGCATCGCCGGCTCGGAGCGCGTCTCGGATGTGGCGAACGGCCTCGCCACCGTCCTGCAGGCGAACACCCCGATCGTCACGACCGCCCTGGCGCTCGCAGCAGCCTCGGTGGCCCTGCCGTACGCGCGCCGCCGCGGCCTGTGGGGCATCGCCGCCCTCGGGGCGGGGCAGCTCGCACTCGTCCTGCTCGCCGCGCCGTCCGTACCGGCATTCTCGATCGTGGCCGGCACCTGGGCCCTGTGCGGGGCGCTGGCGGCCCTGGAAATCCGTCGAGAACGCTACCCTTAGGGCTCGTCTCACCATGAAGCCTTGCGCCGACGAGACGTGCTGTGCGGCACGCTGCGCGGAGGAGGCCTCCCCCGCATGAGCCTGTTGCGAAGCATCGAGAGCAAGATCGAGGGCCTTTTCGAAGGCGTCTTCGGTCGCGCCTTCCGCACGCATGTGCAGCCGGTGGAGCTGGCGCGCAAGCTGGCGAAGGAGATGGACGAGCATCGCTCGGTCTCGGTCTCCCGCGTCTACGTGCCGAACGAGTACACCGTGTACCTCTCGGCCGGCGACCGCAAGCAGTTCGCCTCGTACGAGGGGTCGCTGGTCGGCGAGTTGCAGGAGTACCTGACCGAGCACGCGAAGCGCGAGGGCTACGCGCTGCTGACGCCGCCTCGCGTGTCGATGGCGACCGACGCCGACCTCGCGATCGGCGAGTTCGGAATCGCCACGCGCGTCGCCCAGCCCGACGACGTGCTGCCGCCGCTCCCCCGCAGCGAGCCGGAGCGCCCGCCGGCCGCGAGCGTCTCGATCCCGGCGCCGGCGGCACCTGTCCCGGCGGCTCCGCCGCCCGCACCGCCCTTCCCGGTGCCGGTGCCCGAACCGGACCTCCTGCCGGAGCTCGAGCCCGAGCTCGAGCCGGCAGCGACGATGGTGTACGGCTCGCCCGAGCCCGAGCCCGAGCCGGAGCCCGAGCCGGAGGTCGTGACCCTCACGATCGACGGTCGAGCCCACCAGGTCATCTCGGAGCAGGTCGTGCTCGGCCGCTCGCGCGAATGCGACATCCGGGTCGCGGACGGGAACGTCTCCCGGCGCCATGCCGAGCTGAGGAAGATCGGCGACGACTACTGGCTCGTCGATCTCGGCTCCACCAACGGAACCGAGCTGAACGGGCGCCCGGTGCGCCGCGAGCAGGTCGACGACGGCGACCGGATCACCATCGGCTCGACCGAGATCGTCTTCGGCCGCAGGCAGCCGTGATCGCAGCGATCGACGCCGAGCAGGCGCTTCTCGTCCTCAAGATCGCCTTCCTCGTCCTCCTCTACCTGTTCATCTGGGCCGTCGTCCGCTCGGCCACGCGCGACCTCAAGGTCGCGCCGCAGGAGTCGATCGTGCTGAGCGCCCAGGAGGCGGAGGTGCTGCGGGCCGGGGTCGAGCCGGCCCCGGCGACGCCCCGGAGGCAGCTGCTCGTGCTCCAGAGCACAGCGCTTCAGGTGGGAGGCACGGTCGAAGTGGCGATGCCGACACGGGTCGGGCGCGGTGCCGAGAACGCGATCCGGCTCGACGGCGACGACTTCGTCTCCAGCCGTCACGCGGTGCTCGAGCCGCGGCCCGACGGGCTCTGGGTGGAGGACCTCGGCTCCACGAACGGCACGTTCGTGAACGGTGCGCGCGTCACCTCGGCGCGGCTGCTGCAGGCGGGGGACATCGTGCGGATCGGCCAGACGGACCTACGGGTGGACGCATGAGCGTCGTCTCTCCAGGGTCGCGATCGTGAGAACGGGCCGCGCCAGCGCGCTGACCGACACAGGCCGGCGCCGCATGCAAAACGAGGACGCCTTCGTCTGCGACCCGCCGCTCTACGCGGTCGCCGATGGCATGGGCGGCGCCCAGGCAGGGGAAATCGCCTCGCGGCTCGCCGCCGCGGCGCTCGAGGAGCGCGTTGCGGGGCTGCTCGGCGAGGCGGCTGTCGCCGAGCTGATCCGCGAGGCGAACGACCGGATCTACCGGCACGCGCTGGCCGACCCCGCCGCGGCCGGGATGGGCACGACCGTCACGGCCCTGCTCGTGGACGAAGCGGCCGGAACGATCGCGGTGGGGCATGTCGGCGACTCGCGCGCGTACCTCGTCCGGGACGGCGCCCTCGAGCAACTGACGGCGGATCACTCCCTCGTCGCCGAGCTCGTGCGCAGCGGCCGGCTGACGCCGCAGGAGGCGGAGCAGCATCCGCACCGGTCGGTGATCACCCGGGCGCTCGGGACGGAGGCGGACGTGGAGGTGGACACCTTCAGCGTGGCGGCCGAGCCGGGCGACATCTACCTGGTCTGCTCGGACGGGCTCTCCTCGATGATCCGCGATGACGAGATCCTCTCCGTCGTGGCGAGCGCCGAAGCGAGCCCGGACGGCATCGCGGAGGGGCTCGTGGAGGCGGCAAACCGGGCCGGCGGCGAGGACAACGTCACCGTCGTCGTGTTCGAGATCATCGCGGGCGAGCCGCTCGCGGAGGACGCTGCCGCGCCCGACCCGGACGAGCCGACCGCCGAGGCGGCGATCACCGTGGCGGCCGCGGTGGAGCCCGCCGCAGCCCCGGAGCGGCCCGTCAAGCGTCACGGCCCCGGCGCAGGCGGCCGCTGGCTGGCGCTCGGCGCGATCGTGCTGGCTCTGGCGGCGGCGACGCTGCTCGTCTGGTGGGGCCTGGCGCGATGACTGCCCGGAACAAGGAGCTCGCCAACCTCGTCTTCGCCGCGCTCGTCGGCTCGGCAGCCTTCGCGAGCGCGTCGATCGCGACAACCGGCGTCGTCACGACGCGCTGGCTCGCGTACGTCGCCGTCGTCTTCGGTCTTTACGTGGCGGCGCACGTCGTGGCCCGGAGGACGGTGCCGTTCGCGGACCCGACGCTGCTGCCGCTCGCCGGGCTGCTGACCGCGGTCGGCCTGACCGTGATCTACCGGCTCGGCCCCGAGGACGCCCGCCGTCAGACGGTCTGGGTCGCGCTCGGCATCGCGGTCTTCGTCGCCGCACTCGTGTGGCTGCGCTGGGACTACCGCGTGCTCGAGCGCTACAAGTACCTCTTCGGCATCTCCGCCGTGGTGCTGTTGCTGCTGCCGTCGGTGCCGGGCCTCGGCTACCGCGTCAACGGCGTCAAGTTGTGGGTGAAAGTCGGAGGGCTCCAGTTCCAGCCGGGTGAGCTGGCGAAGATCTTCCTGATCGTCTTCCTGGCCGGCTACCTGCGGGACAAGCGCGAGTCGCTCGCACGTGGTCGCCTCAAGGACCTGGGGCCGCTGCTCGCGATCTGGGGCGCGGCGATGCTCGTGCTCGTGCAGACGAGCGACCTCGGCTCGGCGCTCCTCAACTTCGGCATCTTCCTGGCCATGGTGTACGCCGCCACCGGCCGCGTGCTCTATGTCGGTGCCGGCCTGGGGCTTTTCGTGGCGGGCTCGGCAGCGCTCTACAACGCACTCGATCGCGTGCAGCAGCGCGTCACCGTGTGGCTGCACCCGTGGACCGACGAGCGGGTCTACTGCGCCATCAACGGCAAGCTCGAGTACCGGCAGAACTGCGACTCCTACCAGCTCGTGAAGAGCCTGTACTCGATCGCGAACGGCGGCTACGGCGGCACCGGGCTCGGCAAGGGGACGTTCGAGACGGTGGACGGGACGCCGCTGATTCCCTATCTGAACACGGACTTCGTCTACTCGGCGATCGCGCAGGAGCTCGGGCTGGTCGGCGCCGCCGCGGTGCTGTTGCTGTTCATGGTCTTCGTCGCACGCAGCTTCCGGATCTCGCTGATCGCCCAGGACGGCTTCTCCAAGCTGCTCGCCGCCGGCCTCGCCTTCGGGTTTGCGCTGCAGACGTTCATCATCGTCGGCGGTGTGCTCCGCGTCGTGCCGCTGACGGGCATCACGCTGCCGTTCGTCTCGTACGGCGGATCGTCGATCCTCTCGAACTTCGTCATGCTGGCGCTGCTCCTGCTCGTCTCCAACCGGGCCGTCGCAACGGCGAACCGCACGTGAACGGACAGATCAAGCGTGTGGCGTCCGTGGCGCTGGGGCTGCTCGTGGCACTCGTCGTCGCCACCACCTACTGGCAGACGTGGGCGCGGCCGGCGCTCGCAGAGCGACAGGACAACGAGATCCAGCGGGTGGCCCAGTTCGAGATCCGCCGCGGCGTGATCGTGACCCCGTCGCGGGTGGTCGCCCGCAACCGCGCCAGGACGGTGAAGGGCAAGACGTTCTACTTCCGCCGCTATCCGCAGGGGAAGCTCGCCGCGCACGTCGTCGGCTACTCGACGGCGGCCCGCTCGCGCACCGGGCTCGAGCGGTCGCTGAACGACTACCTGACCGGGTCGGTGCGGAGCCTCTCGTCGCTCGTCGACCAGTCGCTCGACAAGCTGAACGGCCGGCCGATCGTCGGCGACTCGCTGCGCCTCACCCTCGACCTGAACGGCCAGCAGACGGCGCTCGAGGCGCTCGGCGACAACTGCGGCGCCGTCGTCGCGCTCGATCCACGCACGGGACGGCTGCGCGTGATGGCGTCCTCGCCGAGCTACGACCCGAACCAGGTGGAGAACGACTTCTCCAAGATCGAGCAGATCCGGGCCAACTGCCTCCCTGCCTCACCGCTCCTGAACCGGGCGAGCCAGGGCCTCTACCCGCCCGGCTCGACGTTCAAGGTGGTGACGGCCTCCGCCGCGCTCGAGTCCGGTGCCTTCGAGCCGACGTCGACGTTCTACGACCCGGGCTACTGCACCGTCTACGGCAAGCGCGTGAACAACTTCGACACGTCGCGGCCGTTCGGCAACGTGACGCTGGCGACCGCGCTCCAGTACTCCGTCAACTCGGTCTTCTGCAACATCGGCCTGAAGCTCGGAGCGCGGCGGATCCTCAAGCAGGCGAAGGCGTTCGGCTTCTACGACAGGCCTCCACTCGAGACGCCCGAGAGCGAGCGCCGCGCGAGCGGCCTCTACAAGCTCGAGGGTCGAGAGCTGCGCCTCTACGACCCGAAGCGCGACCCGGACGTCGACGCCGGCCGCATGGCCTTCGGCCAGGAGCGGCTGCTCGTGACGCCGCTGCAGATGGCGATGGTGGCGGGCACGATCGGCAACGGCGGCATCCTGATGAGGCCGTACGTCGTCGAGCGCATCGTCGCGCCGAACGGGAAGACGCGCCGGAAGACGAAGCCGGAGCGGATCCGGCGCGCGGTCTCGCCGGTGACGGCGCGTGACGTCGGCGACATGATGGTGCGCGCCGTCCAGGCGGGTACCGGCACCGCCGCCCAGATCGCGGGCCTGCGGATCGGCGGCAAGACGGGCACCGCAGAGACCGGCGTGGCAGGCCGGAACGTCACGTGGTTCATCGCCTTCGCGGGGCGGGAGGGCGAGAGGCCCGAGCTCGCGATCGCGGTGGTGCTGCAGAACCAGTCCCTCACGGGCGGCGCAACTGCCGCCCCGATCGCACGTCAGGTGATGCAGGCGCTCCTGCAGACGACGGCGAATCCCTAACGTACGGAGACCCATGAACCAGAACGATCTCACCGGAACCCTCTTTGCCGGCCGCTACCTGCTCGAGCGGAAGCTCGGCTCGGGCGGCATGGCCGACGTGTGGCTGGCCGAGGACCAGGAGCTCGGCCGCAAGGTGGCGGTGAAGATCCTGCACGAGCGCTATGCGAACGACGAGCAGTTCGTCGAGCGCTTCCGGCGCGAAGCGACCCACGCGGCCGGGCTCTCGCACCCGAACATCGTCTCCATCTACGACCGGGGCGTCTCGGACGGCTCCTACTACATCGTGATGGAGTACGTCGAGGGCCGGACGTTGAAGGAGCTGATCGTGACGCGCGGCCCCTGCCCGGTGCCGGTCGCGGTCTCCTACACCCGCCAGATCCTGGCGGCACTGCGGTACGCACACCGCAACGGGATCATCCACCGGGACATCAAGCCGCACAACGTGATCGTCGACCGCGAGGGGCGCGTCAAGGTGGCGGACTTCGGGATCGCCCGCGCAGGCGCCAGCGAGATGACGGAGGCGGGCTCGATCGTCGGCACCGCCCAGTACCTCTCCCCCGAGCAGGCGCGTGGTGCGCCGGTGGACGAGAGCTCCGACCTCTACTCGACGGGCATCGTCCTCTACGAGCTGCTCACCGGCGCTGTGCCGTTCACCGGCGAGACACCGGTGGAGATCGCGATGAAGCACCTCTCGCAGGTGCCCGAAGCGCCTTCCGCCCGCGGCGCCGAGATCCCTCACGACCTCGATCTCGTCGTGCTGCGGGCACTCGCGAAGGAGCCGACAGAGCGCTACCGGAACGCCGGCGAGATGGACCGCGACCTCGAGCTCGTCACGCGGGGCGAATCGGTGGGGAGCGAGACCGAGCAGGCGGCGACGATGGTGCTGGCGGGCGCCGGGGCGATCGACGAGACTGCGGCGACCCAGCTGACGCCGAGGCGCGCCCCGGCGACGCCGGGCGGCACGTACGGCGGGGAGGAGCGCTACCGCGCCTACGACGGGCCGGTTACGCGCGGGCGCAGCTGGTGGCCGTGGGTGCTCGGCCTGGGAGCGCTGCTCGCGGTTGCCGTGGCCGGCTACTTCCTCTACGACAAGGTGCAGAACCAGATCGACGAGGGCAAGCCGGTCGCCGTCGGTGAGTACCGGGGGCTGCTGGAGAAGAAGGCGTACGGCCTGATCGTCGCCAAGGGCTTCGAGGCGAAGGTGCGCCGCCTGCCCAACGCCGACACTGCGATCGGCGTCGTCTACGGCCAGGAGCCGTCCCCGGGCCAGCGTCTAGCCAAGGGCAGCATCGTCACGATTCTCGTCTCCAGCGGCAAGCCGACGGTGCGCACGCCGGAGGTGGTCGGGCTGCCCCTCACCGACGCCGTCACGGCGATCACCCGGGCGGGGCTGAAAGCGAGGACCGTGGAGGTCAACTCCGACAAGTCCCCCGGCACCGTGACGGCGCAGGCGCCGCGGGCGGGGACGCTGCTCGTCTCGGGCGCGGAGGTCAGGATCAACGTCTCGAAGGGCCCCAAGCCGCTGGGGGTGCCGTCCGTCGTCGGGCTCCTCTATGACACGGCCGCGTCCCAGCTGCAGGCCGCGGGCTTCGCGGTGGCGCGCGTCGACGTCGACAGCGACCAGCCCCCGGGCCAGGTCGTCGCCCAGGTGCCGACCGGCAACTCGACGGCGTCGAAGGGCTCCACGGTGACCCTGTCGGTCTCGAACGGGCCGACCACGACACCGCTGCCCGACGTGGCCGGCCAGGCGCTGGCGGATGCCAGGGCGACCCTGACGGCGGCGGGCTTCAAGTTCACCGTGACCTTCCAGGACACCGATCAGGAGGTGTACGACGGCATCGTGATCACCCAGGACCCGCCGGGGAACACCCAGCAGGACCCGCAGACGATCGTGACGCTGTTCGTCGGCCGCTACGTGGCGCCCCCGGACACGACGCCGACGGACACGACCGCGACGACGCCCACCGACACGACCGCGACCACGCCGACGCCGACGCCGTGAGCGATCGCGTCCGGGTCGCGATCCTCGCGGGCGGCCGCTCCAGCGAGCACGGCATCTCGCTGGCGTCGGCGCGCTCCGTGCTCGAGGCGCTCGACCCGGCCCGCTACGACGTGCAGACGATCGAGATCGGGCGGGACGGCACCTGGGCGCTGCCGCCCGCAACAGCGCAGGGCGTCCTGCCGCCGAGCGCCGCAGGATCCCTGCCGGTGCCGTCCGTTGCCTCGCCCGCGGCGCTCGGCGCCGTCGACGTGGTGCTGCCGATCCTGCACGGCCCGTTCGGCGAGGACGGCACCGTGCAGGGGTTGCTCGAGCTCGCCGGCGTCCCCTACGTGGGGGCGGGCGTGCTCGCGTCCGCGCTCTGCATGGACAAGGACCGCTTCAAGGCGGTGCTGCGCGATGCCGGCATCCCGGTGGCGCGGAGCGTGACGCTGCGGCCGGGCGACGCGGTCGAGAACCCGTTCGGCTACCCGGTGTTCGTCAAGCCGGCACGCCTCGGCTCCTCCGTGGGGATCTCCAAGGCCGCTTCCGACGCCGAGCTCGGGCCTGCGGTCGCGCTGGCGCTCCGCCACGACGACAAGGTGCTCGTGGAGGAGTTCCAGCCGGGCATGGAGGTCGAGGTCGGCGTGCTCGGCAACCGCGACCCCGTCGCCTCGGCGGTGGGCGAGATCGTGGCGCACGCCGACTGGTACGACTTCGACGCGAAGTACGCCGAAGGCGGCATGGAGCTGATCGTGCCCGCCCGCCTGCCGAACGGCGTCACCGCGCGCGTGCAGGAGCTCGCAACCGCCTCGTTCGTCGCGACCGACTGCGAGGGGATGGCGCGCGTCGACTTCTTCGTGCTGCCGGGCGGAGAGGTGGTCGTGAACGAGCTGAACACGATCCCGGGGTTCACCTCCACGAGCGTCTACGCGAAGCTGTTCGAGGCAAGCGGGATCGGCTACGCGGAGCTGCTCGACCGGCTGATCGCCCTCGCGCTCGAGCGCCACGAACGACGCCGCGCCCTCGCATACTGACCGGGCAGAACATGCAGGCGGGCTGAAAAGGAAAAGGAAAAGGAAAGGGGGTGTCTCCCGAAAGAGCAGGGGAGACACCCCCTTGCTGTTTTCTTACTCGGCGAGTACCGCTGCGAGCGCGTCTTCCCAGGCGGCAAGCCCCTCGTCGAGGACGGCGTCCTCGATCGTGAGCGGGCACAACACGC
>DAIOGR010000033.1:0-12751 GCA_036745155.1 Gaiella sp. | reverse complement strand
GAGCTCTTCCGCACGCGCCGGCAGATCTCGATCCCGTCCATGTCGGGCAGGTTGAGGTCGAGCACGATCAGCGCCGGCATCTCCGCGGCGATCGCGTTGAGCGCCGCGCTGCCGGTGGTCGCGACCTTGACCCCGTACCCGGAGTTCTTCAGGTAGAGGGAGACGAAGGACGCGATCGAGGTCTCGTCCTCGACGACGAGGATCGTCTGTGCGTTGCTCACGGACGGATCTTGGCGGACCCGTCCGACGGTGTCGGCTCGGGGCCGCCGAACTGGATCCGGAGGGAGCCCACCGGCACCGGCTGCGGCGCCTGGTCGCCGACGGCGTACTGCCCGGTGGCGCCCACGGCGTCCGGCTCGCCGTCGAGGTTGACGATGCCGTCGCCGCGCGCCGAGATGGAGATGCCCTCGCCGCGCGCGGCGAGCTTGTAGCGCCCGCCCGGCACGTAGAAGCTGATGTTCGAGCCCCGGATCCAGACGACCTTGCCGCGCGGCACCCCGTTGACGCGCGGGCTCCACTGGTCGGAGGCGCTGAGGTCGGTGATCTTCACGGAGCCACGTTCGACGCGGCCGACGAGCGCACCCCGGCCGGCCACCTGCACCGTGCCGCGGCCCCCTTCCACGAGCAGCGAGCCTCCGGTCGAGGGCCCGGGCGCGGCGACCGCCGTCGCCGAGGTGGCGGCCAGAGCGAGTGCGAGCGTGATCAGGGCCGCGTATCGCATGCAGGCGGAGTATCGAGCGCGCGCGTGTGTGCAGGATGAGACGTGCGTAAGGAAACTGTTAGCGGCAAGCGCAGCCCCGCTGCCGCGGCAGCCGGCCGCCCGAGACGTGAGAATCGACGGGGATGGAGGGCCTGCTCGACTTCGGCAAGATCATCCTGACCGTCTCGGCCGGGCTCTCGCTCGCCATCGCCGTCAGGGTCATCGCCTCCCGCGTCGGGCTCCCGACGGCGGCGCTGCTGCTCGTCGTTGCAGCCACCGCGTCCGACCTCTCGACCCGCCTGGCCAACCTGCTCTCGTTCGAGGATGTCCAGCGCATCGCCACGCTGGCGCTGATCGCGATCCTCTTCGAGGGCGGGATGAGCATCGGCACGCGCAGGTTCCGCATCGCCGCGGCGCCGATCGCGGTGATCGGCGTCGCGGGTACGTTCGCGACGGCAGCGCTCGTCGCTCTTGCAGCCCACTGGCTGCTCGGGCTCGACTGGACGGTTGCCGGGCTGCTCGGCGCTGCGCTTGCCCCGACCGACCCCGCTGTAACGTTCTCGGTGCTCGCCGGCAAGGAGGTGGAAGGCCGGACGGGCACGATCCTCGAAGGCGAGTCCGGGTTCAACGACCCTGTCGGCATCGCCCTCATGCTCGGCATGGTCGAACTGGCGACGAAGGACGGCGCGTCTTCCGCCGGGATCGTGGTGGACTTCGTCCGCGAGATGGGGGTCGGGCTCGCAGTCGGCGTGGCCGGAGGGATCGCGCTCATGCTCCTCGTCCCCCGATTCCCGCTGCCGGACCCCTCGCTCTATCCGATCGCGACGCTGCTTTCGGCAGGCGTCCTCTACGGCGCCACCTCCGCAGCACATGGGTCGGGCTTCCTGGCCGTCTTCGTCGCCGGGATCATGCTCGGCGACGTCCATTACCCCCGCCGCCACGACGTGCACCATTTCCACTCGGCAGTCGCCGACCTCGGGGAACTGGCGGTGTTCGTCGCGCTCGGCCTCACGATCGACCTCGGCTTCATCGGCTCGGAAGGGCTCTGGTGGCGCGGCCTCGTGCTCGCCGTGCTGCTCGGCTTCGTGATTCGACCACTCGTCGTGTGGCCGCTTCTCCATCCTGCCCGGCTCGAGCACAACGAGAGGCTCTTCGTCGTCTGGTGCGGGCTGAAGGGGGCGGTGCCGATCCTGCTCGCCTCGCTCGCGGTCACCGGGGGCGCCGACCACGCGGCGGAGATCTACGGCATCGTCTTCGTCGTCGTCCTCTTCTCCGTGGTCGTGCAGGGAACGGCGGTGCCGGCCGTCGCGAGACGGCTCCACATCCCGATGCACGACGACGGTTCCTGACCGCCTCCGGCCTCAGCCGTCGTAGCGGTAGAAGCCCCGGCCGCTCTTGCGGCCGAGCAGGCCCGCGTTCTTCATCGCAACGAGGCGTGGCGGCGGCGCCATGCGCGGCTCGCGCAGCTTCTCGTACAGCGCCTCGGCCGCGTGCACGTGCACGTCGATGCCGACGAGGTCGACGAGGGTGCACGGCCCCATCGGCCAGCCGGCCCCGTTCCGCATTGCCGTATCGAGCGACTCCGGGCTGACGCGGGCCTCGTCGAGCACCCGGACGCAGTCGTTCAGCAGCGGGATCAGGATGCGGTTGACGACGAATCCCGGTGTGTCGTGGCAGCGCACGACTTCCTTGCCCAGGCGCTCGCCGACGTTCGCCGCAGCGTCGACGGCGAGGTCGGAGGAGAGCTCGGCGCGGACGATCTCGACGAGCGGCATCAGGGGCGCCGGGTTGAAGAAATGCATGCCGACGACCCGCTCGGGGGTGTCCGTGGCGGCTGCGATCTCGGTGACCGACAGGGCCGAGGTGTTCGTCGCGAGGATCGCGTCCGGTGCCACCGTGCGGCCGAGCTCGGCGAACAGCGCCCGCTTGGGGCCCAGCTCCTCCACGATCGCCTCGATCACGAGGTCGCAGCCGGCGAGCGCGGCGAGCTCGGTCGTGACCGACAGCCGCGCCGCCGCGGCGTCACGTTCGCTCTGCCCGAGCTGGCCCTTCTCCACCTTGCGGGTGAGGAAGTGGCCGATCCGGTCGGCCGCGGCGTTTCCGAGGCCGGCGGTGACCTCGCGGCCGACCACCTCGTAGCCCGCCTCGACCGCCAGCTGCGCGATGCCGGCTCCCATCGCGCCCAGGCCGACGACGCCGATCGTGCGGATCTCCTTCACGCGGCGATCGTAGACGGTTCTCCTCGCCGCGGGCGAGGCACGCCGCTCCCTACGCGGCGAGTGCCTGGAGCTGGCCGGCGCGCACCCGCAGCAGCTCGACGAGGTCGGCCGTCGCGCGGAACGGATCCGAGATCGACTCCCCCGTCGCCGTCGAGAGGGCGACGACTGGCTCGCCGTCGCTCTCCGCGAGCAGAAGCGGCTCGGCCGGCAAAGGCCGATCGGCAAGCTCGGCGAGCCGACGCAGCGCAGCGGTGTCGAGCGGGCCGGCCGGGCGGATGCCGATCTCCCCCCGCTCGCCGACCTGACGTGCGATCGGCGGCGGCAGGCGCCGGCTCATCCCAGATACCGGCGGCGGCGGGCTGCGTCGTCGATCCGCGAGTCCTTGCCCCAGAGGAGCGACGCGAGGGCGACGACGACGATGAAGAGGACGATGGCGATCTGCATGGGCACAGTGTGACGTGCAGGTACTATCAGCGCCAGTCGGTGTATTCATGACATCCATCACTCGTTCTGATAGTTGGCTGGGTATCGAGTTCCGGCATCTCGCCGCCCTCGAGGCCGTGGCGCGCTGTGGAACGTTCGGCCGGGCGGCAGAAGCGCTCGGCTACACGCAGTCGGCGGTGAGCCAGCAGATCGCCGCCCTCGAGCGGATCGTGGGCGAGAAGCTGGTCGACCGGCCGGGCGGGCCACGCCGGGTCTCGCTCACCGAGGCCGGGGCCCTCCTGCTCCGGCATGCAGAGGCGATCAACGCCCGTTTCGCCGCGGCCCAGGCCGACATGTCGGCGCTCCGGGAGGGTGAGACCGGCACCTTGCGCGTCGGCATCTACCAGTCAGTCGGCGCGCGCATCCTCCCCACGCTGATGCGGCGCTTCGTGGCCGACTGGCCGGGAGTCGAGCTCCAGCTCGTCGAGGTCAACTCGGACTCCGAGCCGGAGGTGGTGAGCCGTATCGAGACCGGCGACCTCGACCTCGCGTTCTGGATCCTGCCGCTCCCCGAGGGCCCTCTCGCCGGCATCGAGCTGATCTCGGACCCCTACGTGCTCGTCGTCCCGGCAGGCCATCCGCTGGCGCAGCGCACCCGGGCCGGGCTCGAGGACCTCGACGACCTGCTCCTGATCGGCAACCAGACCTGCCGGACGACGGTCATCGCCGAGGACGCCCTCCGCGCCGCCGGCCTCGAGCCGCACGTCGGCTTCCGCTCCGACGACAACGGCACCGTGCAGAACCTCGTGGCAGCCGGCCTCGGCGCTGCGCTCGTCGCGCTGCTGGCGGTCGACACGGCCGACGAGCGGGTGCGCGTGCTCGACCTCCTGCCGTCGATCCCGCCGCGGCGGATCGCGATCGCGTGGCATCGCGACCGCCACCGCTCCCCGGGGGCGCGGGCTTTCGTGGAGCTGGCGGAGCAGGTCTGCGCCGAGCTCCAGCCGGCGCTCGCCGCCTGACACCACCTCGACTGCGGGCCTGCCCTGCCCGGCCCCTACAATGGCCCGCATGGCGGCAACGGCGACCGAGCGCAAGCTCCTGATCGACGGCGAGTGGGTCGAGACCGGTGCCTGGGTCGACGTCGCCTCGCCGTACGACGGCTCCCTCGTCGCCCGGGTCGCGAAGGCGGGCGCCGCCGAGACGCGCGCCGCGCTGGACGCTGCCGCTCGCGCGATGGAGTCCCCGCTGCCGGCGCACAAGCGGGCCGAGATCCTCGTGCGCGTCGCGGGCGCGCTCGGCCGGCGCGCCGACGAGGCTGCGCGCCAGATCTCCGCCGAGGCGGGCAAGCCGCTGAAGGCCGCCCGCGTCGAAGTGGCCAGGGCCATGTCGACCTACACGATGGCCGCCGTCGAGGCCCGCACGCTCGCGGGCGAGATGGTGCCGATGGACGCCTCGCAGGCGGGCGAGGGCAAGCTGGCGTTCACCATGCGCCTGCCCCTCGGGATCGTGGGCGCGATCTCCCCGTTCAACTTCCCGCTCAACCTCGTCGCCCACAAGATCGCGCCGGCCCTCGCGGCCGGATGCGCCGTCGTGCTCAAGCCGGCGTCCCAGACGCCGCTCTCGGCGCTCCTGCTCGCCGAGCTGGAGCACGATGCGGGCCTGCCGCCCGGCTGGCTGAACGTCGTCGTCGGGCCGTCCTCCGAGATCGGGGACGTGATCGTCGAGGACGAGCGGGTGAAGCTGATCACGTTCACGGGCTCGGGCGCGGTCGGCTGGGGCATCCGCGAGCGGGCGCCCCGCAAGCGCGTCGGGCTCGAGCTCGGCAATGCCACGCCGGTGATCGTGGAGGCAGACGCCGACGTGGAGGATGCAGCCACGCGGTGCGCTGCCAACGCGTTCTCGTTCGCCGGCCAGAGCTGCATCTCGGTGCAGCGGATCTACGTCCACCGCGACGTCTACGACGACTTCAGGGCACGTTTCGTCCCCAAGGTGGAGGCGCTCCGGCTCGGCGACCCGGCGGACGAGGACACCGACGTCGGGCCACTGATCTCGCCCGCCGAGCGCGACCGCGTCCTTTCCTGGATCGAGCAGGCGCGCGAGGGGGGCGCCACGATCCTCACCGGCGGGACGCTCGAGGGGGAGCTGCTGCGACCCACCGTGGTCGAGCGCCCGCACCCCGCTGCCCACCTCTCCTGCGACGAAGCGTTCGGTCCCGTCTGCACCATGCAACCGTACGACTCCCTCGACGAAGCGATCGCCCTGGCGAACGCGACGCGCTACGGCCTGCAGGCCGGGATCTTCACCGCGTCGCTTCGCTCCGCGATCAGGGCGTCGCGCGCGCTCGAGTTCGGGGGCGTCACCGTGAACGAGGCCCCCACCTTCCGGGCCGACCAGATGCCGTACGGCGGCGTCAAGGACTCCGGCAACACGCGCGAAGGCCCGGCGTGGGCCGTGCGCGAGATGACCGAAGAGCGCCTCGTCGTGATCCAGATCTGAGGCCGTTGATGGCTCTCTTCTCCAAGAGGCCGGCACGACCGGCCGCGAGCGACCTCCGACGGGAGCGGCGCGCGCTGCTGCTCTTGCGCGAAGACCGGCTGCGGGAGCTCGGCGGCCTCACGCTCGAGATGTACCGGCGTGACCATTTCAACGAGGGGCTCGTCGTCGAGCGCTGTGCCGAGCTCGTCGCCATCGAGGCGCGGGTGAGCGAGATCGAAGCGCTGCTCGCAGGGGCGCGTGGCCTGCGCCGGCGGGGGGCCGCGATCTGCGAATGCGGCGCACCGGTCCTGATCGGCGCCCGCTTTTGCCCGAGCTGCGGCCGGTCGTTCGTGGAACCCGCCGAGCCGACGGAGGCAGCCGGTTGAGCGCGTGCCCGCGGTGCGGCGGCAGCGTCGCTGCGGGCCAGGAGTTCTGTCTCGAGTGCGGCCTCAGGATTCCAGGCCGAGCGCGCCTCGGCCCGCCGCCGCTCGAGCCCCGAAGGCTCGTGATCCCGCTGGCGGCGACAGCGGTCCTCGCGGTCGCCGGGGCGGCCCTCGCGATCGGGCTGACGCGCGAGCCGGCGCAGCCGGCGACCGTGGTGACAGCGACGGGCGGCAGCGTCACGCTGACGACGGCGGCGGCCGCGCCGAAGTCGCGCCTCGCACTCTGGCCGGGCGGGCGCAACGGCTGGACGAACGTCCTCGTCTCCGTTCCGAAGCGCGAGGGGCGCGATGCCGCGGTGGCACGGGCCGAGCAGGCGCGGCAACGGGGGCTGCCCCAGGTGGGGGTGCTCGACTCCTCCCGCTTCGCGAGCGTGCACCCGGGCTACTGGCTCGTGTTCACCGGCGTCTACGCGACGGAGGCGGAGGCTGCGAGCGCACTGCAGAAGGCGCGATCGGTGCAGCGCGGCGCCAGGACGCAGCGGATAGCCACCTGAGTCTCATCGCCTCTGCTGACAACATTGGCGCCGAGTTTGTAACACGGAGCGAAACCGGATAGACTGCGGCTCGGAGTTGCGGCTCCACCATCGGTTTTAGCCTGCTCATAGCCTTTTCGTCGGGGAGCGAGAGAGTCTCATGGAAGAGCACGTCGCGCAATTGCAGTCCTGCATGTATCAGTACTCGCGAGTCATTTACCGCTCGCTGAAGGATCTGATCGACCCCTACGTCGATTCGAGCACCCGGCTCGAGTACCGCCGCTCGCTGCTCGCCGAGTGCGAGCTGACGATGTCGCGTCTCGCCGCCGACCCGCACTACTTCGCGCGTCCGGACCGCGCCCTGTTCCAGGACGTCCGCCGCTACTTCCCGATCACCGCGCAGGCACAGGTTGCCTGGACCGTGCGCGAGGGGATCAGCGCCGCGGTCGCGTTCATCGAGCAGCAGATCGAGGCCGGAGCATTCGACGGTGGCGTCGCCCGCTGCAAGGCGACGACCCGCAAGGGCAAGGCCTGCCAGCGCACGCCGCTGCCGAGCCGCGACTACTGTCCGTCGCACCAGCACCTCGAAGCGCGCGCCTCGATCGCCGCCTAGTCCGAAGCGGCCGCTGACGCGCCCGCTTCGGACGAACATGCAGCGCGGCCTACGAGCTCGCGAAGCCGAGAGTCTCTAGTGCTGCGCGGGCTGTAAGCTCGGGCAGCACTATGTCGCACGACACCGACAAGCTCATCCGCCAGCTCTCCCTCGTCGCCTTCCTGATGGCGGAGCGTCGGCCCCTGACCGCGCGGGACGTGAAGGGCAACGTCGAGGGCTACTCGGAGATGTCGGACGAGGCGTTCGCGCGTCGCTTCTACTCGGATCGCGCCGAGCTGACGGCGCTGGGCGTACCGCTCCACTCGCAGCGCGACGAGTTCACGGGCGAGGAGCTGTACACGCTGCGCTCCGAGCACTACTTCCTCGACCGGCTCGACCTCAAGGACGATGAGCTCGCTGCACTGCAGACGGCGCTCTTCTACCTGGACGGGAAGTTCGCCTACGCGGAGCCGCTGCGCCTGGCGCTGCAGAACCTGGCGCTCGGGCGCCCCGGCTTCCTGGAGGCGCCGACGAGCACCGCCGAGCGCGTCCGCGTCACCGCGCCCGACTACTCGCCGGAGCTGGCGGGACGCCTGTCGAAGCTCGAGTCGGCGATCTCCAAGCAGCGCACGATCAAGTTCTCGTACTGGTCGCCCCAGCACGACAAGGTGTCGGAGCGGACGCTGAACCCGTTCGCGCTGCGGCTCGACGAGGGGGTCTGGTACGTGATCGGCCAGGATCTCGACCGCGACGCCGTGCGCACGTTCCGCGTCTCGCGCCTGCGCAGCGACATCCGTTTTGCGACGCGGCGCGAGCGCGACTTCCGGCTGCCCGCCGACTTCGACGTCGAGGCGCACCGCGTTCCGCGCCCCTGGCAGATCGGGGAGCCGGTCGGTCGTGCGCGCATCGCGGTGCACGACGACACCGCGTGGTGGGTGCACCGGACGCTGTCGGACGCGGGCACGCTCGCGGACGGCGTCTTCGAGACCGCCTTCGCGCGCCTCGAGCCGCTCGCCGGCTGGGTCCTGCGCCAGAACGGCCGCGCCGTCCCGCTCGAGCCGAAGGCCTTGCGCGACCTCGTCGCCGACGGCCTCGCCCGGCTGCGGGTCACCCACCAGGCGGACCTGCCGGCGATCGCCCGGGAGCGCCGTGTGGAGGCGCCGTCCGAACGCGGCGAGCGGCCCGCGGGGCCGATCGCCCCGGAGCGGTTCGGCGTGTTGCAGTCGCTGCTCGCGCACGTGCTCTCGGCCTGCGGCGACGGGCGCGACGCCGAGATCGACGCCGACGAGCTGGCGGCGCGCTTCTCCATCCCGCGCGAAGAGCTGCAGGACACCCTCTCGCTGCTCAACCTCGTCAACTTCGGGGGCGGCTGCTACACGGTGTACGCGGAGGTCGACGAGGAGGCGGGCACGGTGCGCGTCGACAAGGAGCTGTACGGGGACGTCTTCCGCCGGTCACCCAAGCTGACGCCGCTCGAGGCGCGGGCGATCCGGCTCGCAATCGAGTACGTGGGGCCGACGATCGCCGCGGAGGCGCACACGCCACTCGACCGCGTCCGCAGGAAGCTCGAGGAGACGTTCGGGCAGTTCGAGCTGGCGCAGACCCCCGCCCCACTCGTTCGGGATGTGGAGGAGGAGCTCGTCCGCACCCTCTCGGAGGCGGCGGAGAAGCGCCTCGTGGTGGAGATCGAGTACCTGAAGGAGGGTGACGAGACGCCGACCATCCGCGAGGTGGAGCCGTACTCGTTCGAGCGCGAGCTGCCCGTGTGGCGCGTGCACACGTGGGATCGCACTGCGGGTGGGCCGCGGACGTACCGGCTCGACCGAATGCGCTCCGCGCGCCTGACGAAGACCGCCTTCGCCGTGCGAGAGGGCTTCGACCCGAACTACCTGACCGAGCCGCACCTCGCCCGCCTCTGGCACTCCCCTGTCGTCGCGCGCTGGAAGGTCGAGCGGGGAGCGCGGGCGCTGACCGACAAGGCTGCGCTCAGCGAGCTGCCCTTCAAGACAGAGGAGTGGCTGCTGTCCGAGGTGCTGTCGGATGCGGGCGAGACGATCGTGCTGGAGCCGGCCCACTTCAGGGCCGCTGTCGCCGCACGTGCGAAGGAGCTCGAGCGCGAGCTCGCGCTCAAGCCTGGTCGGCGCAAGCCGGCAGCACGAGCGTGAACGTCGCTCCCTGACCGGGAGCCGACGCCACCTCGACGGAGCCTCCGTGCGCAACCGCGATCGCGCGCACGATCGCGAGGCCGAGGCCCGATCCCGGGCGCTCCGACGTCAGGCGAACGCCGGGCTCGAACACGCGGGCGAGCCCCTCCGGCGGTATGCCCTCGCCACGGTCGGTCACCGCGAGGAGCACGCGGCCCGGCTCGGCCCGCGCCGTGACGACGACCTCGGCTCCGGCGGGAGAATGCGCGACCGCGTTGCCGACCAGGTTGTCGAGCGCCTGGCGCAGCCGCTCGGGGTCGCCGTCGACGAGGGGTAGCCCCACCGCGACGTCGGCCCGCACCGAGGCGCCGCCGAGGGCGGCGGCCTCGGCTGTGTCGCGGGCGATCCCACCCGGGTCGAGCAGCCGCGGCCGCACCGAGGCCACCGACGCGTCGAGCACCAGCAGCTCGACGTTGCGTGAAGCGGCCCGGGCGAGCTCGAGCAGCCGCCGGCGCTGCGCCGGGTCGCTGTCCGGGAAGGCCCCCGCGATCGCGGCGAGTGCGGCCACGGGGCTCCGCAGCTCGTGTGCGAGCACGGCGAGGCGGTCGGCGCTCATCCGGCCTCGCCCAGTCGCGCGAGGGCCCAGGCGGCGGCGTCCTCGAGCATCTCGTCGCCGCAGTCCAGGTAGCGGGCGACGGCGTCCACGAGCTCGGGCGGTGACGGGCCGGCGTTTCCGGCAGCCAGGAGCGCGTTTCGCCGCAGCCAGCGCGGATCGTTCTTCGGGACGTAGAGGCGGTCGAGCTCCGCGATCAGCTCGGCGCCGTCGCGACGGAGCCAGTCCACGAGCGAGACGCTCGGCGTGGCGTCGCCCGGCGGCGTCACGCCGTGGCGCCGCTTCTCGATGCCCCGATTCCAGGGGCACACGTCTTGACAGATGTCGCACCCGTACACCGAGGCGCCGAGCTCCTCCCGGTAGGACTCCGGCACGGGCGCCGGCGCCTGCGTCCAGTAGGAGAGGCACCGTGCCGCGTCGAGGACGCCCGGCTCGTCGAGCGCCCCGGTCGGACAGGCTTCGATGCAGAGGCGGCATTGGCCGCAGTCGAGCTCGAGGGGCGGGGTGCGCTCGACCTCGACATCCGTGACGAGCGTTCCCAGGACCACCCACGAGCCGTGCGTGCGGGTGATCAGCATCGTGTTCTTCCCGTAGAAGCCGACCCCGGCCCGTGCCGCGCCCTCCCGGTCGACGTGCTGGTTCGCGTCGACGAGCACCCGGTAGCGGCCGCCGAGCCTCCGCCCGAGCGCCTCGAGCCGGTCCCGCAAGAGGGTGTAGTGATCGCTCCACGCGTACCGGGGCAGCCGCCCCTCCCCCGGTCCCGGCTCGGCGCCCTCGACCCAGTAGCAGAGCGCGGCCGACACGACGGTGCGCGCACCCTCGAGCAGGAGCTCCGGGTGGCAGGAGAGCTCCGGGTGGGCCATCGTGAAGCGCATGTCGGCGAAGAGGCCGCGGGCGCCGCGCTCCCTGATGTGGCGCTCGGTCTCCTCGTACGGCTCCGCCGGAGCGGCGCCGACGACGTCGATGCCGACGTCGGACGCGAGGCGCGTGAGCTCTGCTGCGTTCATGCGAGGATTGTGACGGTGAAGGCGATCCGCATCCACGACGAAGGCGCCCCCGACGTGCTGCGGTACGAGGACGTCCCGGACCCGGAGCCCGCCGAAGGCGAAGTGCTCGTCCGTCTCGCTGCCGCGTCGCTCAATCATCTGGACGTCTGGGTTCGCATGGGCCTACCTTCCGTGCCGAAGCCCCGCATCCTGGGAGCGGACGGCGCGGGCGTCGTCGCGGCTCTGGGGGCGGGCGTGGACGGGTTGACCGTGGGAGAGCGGGTGGTGATCAATCCCGGGATCGAGCATGGCGCCGTGATCGGAGTGATCGGAGAGCATTGCGACGGCACTCACTGCGAGCTGATCGCGGTCGACGCGAAGCAGGTCTTCCCTCTCGACGACGCGCTCTCCTTCGAGGAGGCGGCGGCGTTCCCGCTCGTGTACGAGACCGCCTACCGGATGCTCGTGACGAAGGCTGCCGTGCAACCCGGCGAGTGGGCGCTGATCTGGGGCATCGGCGGCGGCGTCGCCACGGCCGCCTTCGAGATTTGCCGCGCGCTCGGCGCACGCACGATCGTCACCTCCGGCAGCGACGGGAAGCTCGAGCGCGCCCGGGAATGGGGAGCCGACGTCGCGGTCAACCATCACACGGGCGACGTCGTCGCAGCGGTGAAGCAGGCGACCGGCAAGGGCGTGCAGATCGTCGTCGAGTCGGTCGGCGAGGCAACGTGGGCGCGCTCGCTCGCAGCCGTCGCACCGGCGGGCCGCGTCGTCGTGTGCGGCGCCACGTCGGGCCCGAACCCGCCGGCGGCGCTGCACCGCTTCTGGTGGAAGCAGCTCACCGTGTTCGGCTCGACGATGGGCACGCGCGAGGACTTCCTGGGTGCCTACGAGCTCGTCCGCAGCGGCCGCGCCCGCGTGCACGTCGACCGCGTCTACCCGCTGGCCGAGGCCGCCGAGGCGCACAGGCGCCTCGAGGCGGGCGAGCAGCTCGGCAAGATCGTGCTGGCGATTCCCGGCTGACGCCGGGAATCGCTAGAAGAAGACGTCGCCCCTTCTCCTGGGTTTCGGCGTTAGCCGAAACCCAGTATGAACTTCGCGTCGTCGGACATGCGGTCGGGCTGGACAAGCTGCGACGAGATGCAACGCGATGCAGGTGCACGCAACAATGCGGGGTTGCTCACCATCTCAGTTACATCGAACTGCAAGAGAGTGCACCTAAATGCCGCAAGTGTGTACCCGTTGTGTACCCGACCGTCTGTAGCCCCCGGCAAACCTTGGCATCGAAGCCTCCGTCGAACCTGGGATGGCTCCGTCCGTTGAGCGCTCGTGATTTCGACGACCCGCGCCGACAGCGAATTTCATGTCGGGGGACTCGAATTGTTGGAACGACCTCGTAGGCTGAGGTCCGTGAGATGACGTGATGTCGAAGCGGTGCTCGTAGCGATCGCGGCGGCCGTCGCTGCGATTCCCGTGGCTGGATTCGTCGGCTTGGCTGTCGCGGCGGCCGTGGATCACGACGTGCGGGTTGGAAGGGATGTCTCCGTGGCGGATGGCCTGGTCAGCGCGGCGATGTCGTTGGCGCTGCTCGCGCCCGTGGTGATCGGGCTCGGTGTAGCTGCTTGCGCGCTCCTGGGTGTGCGCTCGCGGCTAGTGAGGTTCGGAGCGCCGCTCGCTCTCATC
>DAIOGR010000032.1:0-13149 GCA_036745155.1 Gaiella sp. | reverse complement strand
GCACGGCCGAGTACAAGGTCTGCGCGGCCAGGATCGAATGTCTGTGAAAGGAGGCCACCTACCGTGGTGTATCCACTCGAAACGGGCGCCCACGTGACACAAGACGAGGGCCTGAACGTCGCCGAGGTCGACGACCCCTGTTCGGTCGTGCGGAAGCTGCTCGAGGAAATCGCCCCGTGCGACCCCGGGTACGTCGGGGCGACGACGTGCCAGACCTGCGGTGGCATCTGGTGCGCCGACATCCTCGAGAAAGCCCTCAAGGAGAAGGACCCCTCGATCGACTGGAGGCCGGCGATCCGCACAGTTCTCGGCTTGTGGTAGCGACTGAGGCCGTCGCGGGAGCGGGGCGGCCGCATCCGCGACCTGAGGGAACACCTGGCGTATCTGCTCCCGGTCGGCGTGCTCGTGAGCGTCGCGTTCTTCCTCTCGACCGTCACGCGCAACGCAGCGGCCGCGATCATCGGCACCTTCCTCTTCTCACTCACGCTCGAGGGCATCGCGGCACTCCCCGGCCTCGGGGCGCAAGCGCCTACCTCCTCCCGGCGCAGCACAGCGCCTGTGGACGCTAGCTGCGGGGTGGGAGCGGGAGGAGGATGCTCGTGCGTCGCTTGTACTCGCGGTAGGCGGGGTCGTCGCCGTACTTGGCGTCGGCGCTTTGCTCGAGGAGCGGGATCCCGCTCACGAACAGCAGAAGCACGGTGATGAACACAGGCCCGAGCACGACGGCGAAGGCTGCTCCGTGGAGGAAGGGCACGGAGAAGAGGAAGAGCCCCCACCAGACGAGTATCTCGCCGAAGTAGTTGGGGTGGCGGGAGTACTTCCACAGGCCGCTCGTGATGAACCGCTCACCCTCCGTCTTCTTCCCCTTGAAGGCCGACTTCTGCGCGTCGCTGACGGCCTCGATCACGAGCCCGATCAGCCAGATCGCCGCCCCGGCAATCATCCACGGTCCGGAGCCGGGCGGATCGTCTTCGCCGAGCAGATAGGACACCGGCAGCATGACGACTGCAACCGTGATCGCCTGCAAGAACCAGAAACGGGCGAAGCGAAGCGGCTTGTCCCGCATCTGGTCGAAGCGGTGATCGACCTTGATCCGCAGGATTCGCCTGAACAGGTAGACCCCCAACCGCGCTGCCCAGATGAGCACGAGGAGCGAGGCGATGAGCTGAACCGGCTCGCTCGCGCCCGAGAGAGGCAGGACGATCGCGAGCACCGCGAAGGAGAGGCTGTAGGAGAGGTCAGTGACGACGTCGGTCTTGCGGATCGCCGCGATCACGAAGAAGGCCGCGTTTACCGCGAGCGAGACGACGAAGGAGAGAAGGATCGCGCTGATGAGGCGAGCGTATCGGCAGTAGTCCCGCCAGCCGCGGATGGTCTTCGAGAGAGGCTGAGGCTCGAGTCGGCGGGCCATCCCATTCGACGGGCACGCGGGGCGAACCGCTGCGCGGCGCCGGGGCTCGGCGCCGATCGATGGGCGACTGTGCGTCTTCCGCTGCGGGGCCGGCGTCGGGCGAACGCCCACGCACCGCCGTCCGCCACCGACACGAAGAGGCCCCCGCACCGCGGGGGCCTCTCACTCGACGACAGCGTTTCACGCACAGCCGGCTCGTGTCGGACGGCTACGACCAGAAACCGTCCCAGTTCGCGAGGTCGAAGAAGTGCTCCCGCCCGGAGATCACCCGGCCGTTCTCGATCTCGAACACGAGGCAGCAGTTGGTGTCGAGTTGCTTGCCGTTCCGCTCCCCGCTGTTGTGGTGCAGGCCGATCACCCGGCCGTCCTCGCTCGTGAACACCTGCTCGAGCTCGGCCTTGAACGTCCCGTTCGTCTCGCCGCCGTACCGGCCGAACTGGCCGAAGACGGCGTCGCGGCCGCGGTAGTCGCCGGCGATCGGGCTGCGCCCCGGTGTGTGCCACGAGGCGTTCTCGTCGATGAGCTCCATGAGCGCATCGATGTCGGCCGCGTTGAACGCGGCGTACCCTCGACGCACGAGCTCGGCGTTCTCGGCTGCGGTGTTCGCGCTCGTGTCCTGAGCTTGCATTTCTGACTCCTCTCACTCGGGGGGTTGGTGACTCGTGGGGTGCCTGTCCTGCTCGCCGTCGCGGAATCGGGCGAACGCACCCACGCGGAGCTCGGCGCGTTGCTCAGACGACGGTCGCCGGCTCCGGCTCGGCGATGCCCAGCACCCGCTCCTTCGGGTCGATGAGGCCCAGGTTCTCGAGGACCTCGAACGTCCCGTTGTGCGCCTGTGCGATGTACATGTTCATGCGAGCGTGATGCTGGCCGGGCACCATCTCGGCGGGCCCGCCGGGGCCTTCCGAGATCCTCGCGTGCTCGAGCGCCCGGATGACGGCTGCCTGTTCCAGCGACCCCGCCTCTCTCACCGCAGCCTCCCAGAGCTTGAGGCCTCGGTACATGCCCGAACAGGCGCTGCCAGCGGTGAACTTGGCATCGCCCGGGAAGCGCGCGTCGTAGCGCTCGACGAGCTCCTTGCTGAACGGATCGTCGACCTCCTGGTAGTAGTCGAGGCAGCCGTAGAGGCCCTCCACGTGCGCGGCCGGCACGAGATTCAGGAAGTTCTCGTCGAAGTACGTGCAGACGAGCGATCCGCCTCGCGTTGTGAAGCCGGCCTCGTACAAGAGCTCGAGGAACGGCGTCAGACCCGGCGGGACGATCGTGTTGAACACGACGTCGGCACCGCTCGCCATGATCCTGTCGACCGTCTCGCGATAGTCGGTGTGATCGAGCGGGAAGTACTCCTCGCCCACGATGTCTCCACCGTTGGCCGTCGCCAGCTCACGCACCTTCCCGTTCATGACGTGCGGCCAGATGTAGTCGGCCGAGGGCAGGTAGAACGTCTTCGCCCCCGTTCGCTGCATCAGCCAGGGAATGAGAGGCTCGAGCTGCTGCGCCGGTACCGGGCCGGTGCAGAAGATCAGCGGGTCCGATTCCTGTCCCTCGTATTGCTCCGGGTAGATGTAGAGGGTCTTGCCCTCCACGACGGCGGGGCCCTTGATGGCCTGCCGTGTCGAGCTGTAGATCCCGCCGAGGATCACGTCGACGTGATCCTCCTCGACGAGCTTGGCGGCCTTGGCCTCGGCGACGTGGTCATCCGTTGCGCTGTCTTCGAGGTGCAGTTCGACCTGCCGGCCCAGCAAGCCACCGTTGGCGTTGATGTCGTCGATCACCATCGTGGCTACGTTCGCGTTGGCGACGCCCATGAACGAGAGCGGGCCGGTCTGATCCGTGATCACGCCGACCTTGATGGGGTCGGAAACTGTTCGGGCTCCCATGGTGCTCCTCCGATCTCGATCCGGACGATCGATTGACTTCCCGCTTGCGCTCTGATGAGCGCGGCGGGCTATTCGCGGATTCGCTGCTGGTACGCGGTGGCGCGGGCGGCAGCGACCCACGTCGAGCGTTCCCGGGTCGGAGCGGCCCGGTCTGGCGCCGCTCGACCCCGAACGGCGTGCTAGGCCTCGAACGTGCCGGCGAGCTCGAGCACCTCTGGCCTGCCCTTGTGCCCGGCCTCCTGCATGATCCCGGGCACCTCGGGGTCGGTGGCGAAGCTCTGCCAGCCCTCGGCGTCCCAGTCGAAGATCGCCCAGACGCGGTCGGCCTCGTCGGGGTCGCGGAAGATGGTCGAGCCCTTGGAGCCGTGCTGCTTGCGCTTCTCGGCGCCCTTGGTCGAGTAGATCTCCACGAAGCGGTCGAAGTCCTCGACGGTGGTGGTTGCCAGGAGCATCACATTCTCCTTCCGTTCGCTCGGCGCCGGGGGTCGACGCCGATGGGAGGAGTGTGCGCGGGCGGCGACCGGCGCACATCGGGCGAACGCCCTATTGGCGAAAACCCTCTAGGAGCCCTGCACGAGGGCGTTCTCGAACGCCCATACGGTGGCTGCAGCGCGGCTGCGGACCCCGGCCTTCTGGTACACGTGCTGCACGTGGTGGCCGACCGTCTTGGCCGAGATGCCGAGTTCGTCGGCGATCTGCTGGTTCGAGTCGCCGCGGACGAGCACGAGCAGGACCTCGAGCTCGCGCTGCGTGAGCCCGGCTGGTAGCTCCCGCGGTCGCTCGGGCACGCGGTGCCCGGCCGCGGAGAGAACGGCGTCGACCGCGTCCGGGTCGAGCCGTCCCCTCTTGGCCTCCGCCAGGAGCTCCGCCTCTGCCGCGTCGGCGTCGAGCGCCGGCCGGTACGGCCGCGCCTCAAGCATCGCGGCGTAGCAATCGGCGGCGGCCAGGATGCGCGACGGATCGTCGAGTGCCTGCCCGAGCGAGCCCCGGTGGTAGCCGGAGCCGTCGAGCCGCTCGTGGTGGGCGCCGGCGACGAGACCGATCGGGGAGAGGTCCGCCGACTGGGCGAACGCGCGCTCCGTGAAGTGCGGGTGCAAGCGCACCCGCTCCCATTCCCCGAACCCGAGCGGGCCTGGTTTCTCCCAGATGGTGTTCTGCACGCCGATGCGGCCGAGATCGTGGGCGAGCGCCGCTCGCCGAACGAGGGTGACCGTCGAGGCAGGGAGCCCGCGGCGCCAGGCCGCCGCCTCGGCCAGCTCGGCCACACCGGTCGGGTGCCCGCGCAGCCACGGCGACTTGAGGCTCGTGAGCGTGGCGATCGCCGTGAACGCGGCGTCGACCCGCTCGCCCGCGATCCACACCTTCGGCAGTGGCTCGACGTCCAGCGCCTGCTGCCACATGCGCGCCTCGTCGAGGTCGCCGACGAGCTCGCCGAAGCTCCGCGTTGCGAGCTCGACGAGCCGGGGCTCGTACTGGGCACCGCTCCGGCTCTCGATCACGGCTCGCGCTTCGTCGGCACCGCCCACAGAGAGGAAGAGGGAGATGTCCCGCGCCACGTGGAGCACGCGCATCGGCAGCGGGATCGCGTCGCCGCGGGCGTCGGGGAAGCCCTTTCCGTCCCAGCGCGCGAACACGAACGCGAGCGCGTCCCGGATGCTCGAATCGAGCTCGAGCCAGCCCGCGAAGCGCTGTGCCACCTCGCACATCGTCGCGAGCGATTCCCGTGCCCTCACTCCGCCGTCGGCAATCGTGCCCTCGATCATCTTCTCGCGCACCTCGGGCGCCCGCCCGGCTCCGATGTGGGCCCGGTAGAACGCGAGCACCTCCGCCGGGTTCGTCGGGTCGATGAGGAAGTACGCAGCCCGGTGCCCGATGTCGTCGCCGAACAGCTGGGACGCCTCGTGGCTGTTCGACGTGCACCCGGAGGCGTGGAGGAGGGCGAGGTAGTAGCTGTCTGCGAGCTCCGCCGCGGACGCGTCGGCGAGCTCGCCTAGGCGCACCGCGAGCACGGCGGTGCGCAACGCGTGCTCGAGCGGCTGCCCGGTGCCGAGGTCGGTCGCGAGCGACAGGGCACCGACCACCTCGGCAGCTCTGATCGGCCGCTCACTCGAAGGCGGCGCTGCTGCGACTGCTCCGTGCTCCTCCGCCGCCACGTCGGGATCCTACGCGCACGGGCACGAGGTCGCGAGAGCCGCCGTTCGGGCACGCCGAGCAATGCGCCGCGCTCCGCTCAGTGGTGGGTGAGCGGAGCGGCGCCAGTGGGCCAGGCTACTTCAAGGTCAGCCTGGTCGAGCCTTTCGACCCTCCGCAGGGAATGTCGTTGATCGAAACGCGTGCCTGCGTCGCCGAGACGAAACGCCCGCTCACGTTCCACAGATTGCCGCTCGCTTTGAACCGGCTGGTGCTGTCGATCGGGACGTTCTTGGCGGAAGTGGAGCCACGGCCGGTGCCGCAAGCCCACACGATGCGGAGCGACTTCCCGGTCGGGGACACACTCAATGTCACGGCCAGATCGAACGTCGACTTGATCGTGCCGACGTAGACGCCGCTCTTCTTCGGCGGGAACACGACTTGCTTCTTGGGCGTCGCCGCTGATGCCGCCAGGGTGACAGACAGGAAAGCAGCCATGACGACGACTGCCAGGACGAGCGCTCGTTGCATCTCGAACTCCTCCTCCGCGTGTGTGGGGTCGTGTGTCGGCCGCCGAGCACGAGGCATTCTGCCGGATTCCAAGGGTGTGGCCAACGAGGTGAAAGCGCAACTCGACGTGGCGGGCGAATCCGCCTCGACCGCTCGGGGCGCAACTCCATCGGAGCGGCTCACGTACCTCGGTCAGGAGCGTTGCAATTCGACAACGCACGCGCTGCTCGCACTTCGTGGGAGAATCGCTGTCCCACCGGCAGAGGAGTTCCCTTGGTCACGCTCGTCGTCCATCACAGAGTCAGCGACTACGCCACCTGGAAGCCGGTCTTCGACGGGCACGAGGGCGTCCGCCGCAGCCACGGCGAGGTCGAGCACCGCATCTACCGGATGCACGACGACCCCAACAGCGTCGCCATCCACAACGATTTCCCGTCCGTCGAGGCCGCGCGTGGGTTCATGGCCGATCCGTCGCTGCAGGACGCCATGGAGCGGGGTGGCGTCGAGGGAGAGCCGGGATCCGGGTTCCTCGAGCTCACCGAACGGAAGGTGTACGCCGAAGGGCACGAAGGCCGCGCCGTCATCCTCGTCGTCCACCACCGGGTCGACGACGTCGCCGCCTGGAAGCCGGTCTTCGACGAGCACGAGGGCGTGCGGCGCAGCCACGGCGAGATCGAGCACCGCCTCTACCAGGACCCGCTCGAGCCCAACCGGATCGTCGTCCACAACGACTTCCCGACGGTCGAGGCCGCGCGAGGGCTCATGGCCGACCCGTCGCTGCAGGACGCCATGAAGCGGGGCGGCGTCAAGGGCGAGCCCGGGGTCGGTCTTGCCGAGCTCGCCGAGCGGAAGGTCTACGTGGCCTCGCCGGTGGCCTGAGCGCCGGATTCACAGCGAGCCCGAAGGCACGGCACTCCGTGCTTACCGGTTCGCTGCCCGTCGCAGCCCTTGGCGTCAGGAGGAGACCCGAAACGTCTCCTCGACGACCGGGCGGGCGGCCGCGTCGAGGAGCGGCTCTTCGAACCCGGGGGTCGCCGACCACGTGTACCGGCCGGGGGAGAGGCGGAGCCTCGCCGGGAGCTCGACCGCCGGCCTGCTCGTGGTCGCCTCCCACACCGGCTGGTTCCCGCGCAAGACTCTGACCCGGTAGGTGTGGGCGCCCGGTACGGCCGGCCACGTGTACGTGCGCGCCGTCCGTTCCCGGCGAGCTGCATGCGACCCGACCGCCGTCCGAGGTGCAACGGCGCTCACCGGCGAAGTGGCCTGGTGCCATTGAAACACTGCGGCCCCGAGGGCCCCCACCGCGATCGCCGCTGCGGCCGCTGCCAAGGCGACGCGCGTCACGGGCCGCCGGGCGCGCTGCGTGCGGGGCCGCGCCGCGGCGCTCGCCGGAGGCGCGGCTGCCGGAGGGCGAAGTCGCCCGTGGGCCGTGCCGGGCGCCGTCAGGGATGTGTCCGACGCCGGGCGGAAACGGCCCGGGCCAGGGAGGAGCGCCCGAGCTGCAGCGGCGAGCTCCGGATCGACCAGGGCGAGCTCGGGGCTGATCGAGGAGTGCTTCCGCTCCTCCGCGCTGCCGCGCGCGGAGTAGTCCCGAGTGTCGAGCAGGACCGTCATCCGAGCGTGACGACGAGTGCCGTCGGGTAGGCGGCCGTCATCGTCAGCCAGAGGTCGCGCGGCTGGAAGAGCAACCTCACCCGAAGCTCGTTGCCGGCGGGGATTGTGCGACTGACGCTGCCAATCGTGATCTGGCGGTAGCCCCAGTCGATCAGCGACGTGTTCCAGGGCCGCTTGAGCACCGCGTTCGACGCGATCTTCGTGCACCCCGCCCAGGCGGGGTCGCCGGCGCCTCCGGGGGTGCAGTCGTAGAGGTAGGTGTAGAGCGTCCCTGATTTGACCGAGCCGAAGACGCCGGTGGAGCTCCAGAGGCCGAGGGTGACGGGCCCGTTGAGCACGAGTGGGCCGGGTGCCGTGTAGGTCCAGATCTGGTACTTGGCGCTCTCGTCGATCGTCTCCCGGCCGTCACTGTTCTTGATCGTCAGCCCCGGCTTGCCGTCGCCGTCGAAGTCGGCGAGTGGCGATGCCGCCGGCGGCAGCGCCGACGTCATGTCCCAGATGTCGGCCGAAGGGCCGGTGCTCTGGAAGTAGAGGCTGGCCGGAGTCGTGGCACCCGCGCTGACGGTGATCGTCACCGTGCCGTCGGCGCTGCGGCCCGTGCCGTCGTCGATCCGGTAGGTGAAGGAGTCCGTGCCCATGAAGCCGGCGTTCGGTGTGTAGGAGAACGAGCCGTCGGTACCGAGTGCGACCGTGCCGTTGGAGGGCGCGGTGACCGGTGTCGTCCGAGCGGCGATCGCGTCGCCGTCCTGGTCGCCGTCGTTGGCCAGAGCCCCCGGCGCCGGCACCGAGAGCGGTGTGCCCTGCTGGGTCGTATACGCGTCGTCCCCCGCAACGGGCGCATGTTGCACCGGGGTGACGGTGATCGTCACCGTCGCCGACGCCGTCACGCCCGCGCCGTCGGCCACCACATAGCTGAACGTCTCGGTGCCGTCGAAGCCGGTGTCGGCGATGTACGTGAAGGTGCCGCCCCCGTTGTTGGTGAGTACCCCGTTGGCGATGGTCGAGGCGTCGTAGGAGGAGACGATGCGCGTGTCACCGCTGTCGGCGTCGGTGTCGTTGGCGAGCACGTCGAACGTGATGCCCGCCGGGTCGTCCTCGGCCACGGTGAAGCCGTCTGCGGTGGCAACCGGCGGGTCGTTGACCGGCGTGATCTTGATCGCGAACGCCTGGGGCGCGCTCGTGTCGGTGCCGCCGTTGGCGGTGCCGCCGTCGTCGACTGCGCGGACCGTCACCGTTGCCGACCCGCTTGCATTCGGAGCCGGGGTGTAGGTGAGCGTGCCGTTTGCGGCAACGCTCGGCTGCTCGCTGAACAGGCTGTTGCCGTCGTTCGAGACGAGGAACGAGACCGCCTGTGCGGCCTCGTCGGGTGGGCCGGGGCTGATGCCCGTCGCCCAGCCGGGAGCGGTCTGAGAACCGGCGTCCTCGAGCACGGACTGGCCGGGCCCGGCCGAGAACGAAGGGGGAGTGTTGACCGGCAGCACCGCCACCGACACGCTGGCGCTGTCCCTGCCTCCCCGGGGATCGGCGATCGTGTACGGAAATGTGATCTGCCCGGCGAAGTCGGATGGTGCGGTGAACTGCACGCGGTCTCCGACCTTCCGCGCCGTACCTCGAACGGGTGAGCCGACCGAGACGATCGTCAGCGGGTCGCCGTCTGGGTCGCTGTCGTTGGCAAGGACGTCGATGACCGCGGTTCCGCCCTGGGGCACGGAAAGCCGATCAGTGCGAGCGGACGGCGGGTTGTCGGCGGAAGCCGCCGGCGTGGCGGCGGGCTCTGTGACGGCGGGCTCCTGCGCGGGGGCCGGTTGCTCCGCGGGAGCCGGTGACGGCGCAGACGGCGCCCTCACGGGCACGGGTGTTGTCCGTGCGGGCGGTGGAGCGGGATTGGAGCCCGTGAGCCTCACCGTGACGCGGGCTCTCGCCGTGCCACCGTGCCCGTCGGCCACGGTGTAGCGGAACGACGCCGCGCCGACGAGCCTCTGCGGCGGGCTCCAGCGGACCCGCTTGCCCACGATCCGGGCCCTGCCGACGCGGACATCCGACACGGAGCGGATCGAGAGCGGATCGCCCTCGGGATCGGAGTCGTTGCGAAGCACGTCGATCGAGACGGGCTCGCCGCGCTTCGTGCTCGCCAGGTCGTCTCGCGCCGTCGGCGCATCGTTGACCGGCACGACCGTGATCCGGAGGACACCGTGTCGGCATCCCTGACCCGGTCGGCACGCCTCGTAGTTGATCGACACCTCTCCGCTGAAATCGGGCGGCGGAGAGTAGAGGAGCCGACCGCCCTGCGCCACCCGGGCGCTGCCGACAGCGGGCTGCGCAGTCACGCGCAGCGTTGCGACGTTCACGCCGCTCCCGGCCTGGTCGACGTCGACCAGGATGCTCCGATCCTCGCGTGTGACGCGCTTGATCACGTGCGCTGTCCCGCGTGCAGCCGGCGCAGCGGTGCTCGCGAGCCCCGGGGCAGGTGGTGTCGCGACCAGCCCGGTCGTCAGGGCTGCGGCCACGGTGCCCAGGGATGCCGTCACCGTTCCGATTGCCGGGGTGAGGGGCAGCCGGGCGAGCAGCGGTGCGTGGGCGAGCCAGGAGAGCGGCCCCATCACGAGCCGCAGGCGGCCGAGCGAGATGTTCAGGAACGCGCGCACGACACGCGGGTCGAAATCCGTGCCGGCGCAGTGGGCGATCTCGTCCCGCGCGATCGTTGAGGCGAACGGCGACTTGTACGACCGTGCCGAGGTGATCACGTCGAACACGTCGGCGACCGAGACGATCCGTGCGGCGAGCGAGATCCGGTCGCCCGCGATGCCGTGGGGATAGCCCCTGCCGTCCCAGCGCTCGTGATGTTGAGCGACGGCGTGCGACCACTCGCCGAGCCAATCGCGCAGTGGTGCGATCAACTCCCACCCGAGCTCGGGGTGTCGGCGCAGCACGGACCATTCGGCTTCCGTCGGCCGTCCCGGCTTGCAGAGAATCTCGGCCGGCACCTCCAGCTTGCCGACGTCGTGCAACAGCGCCGCCCAGTTCAAGAGGTCGAGCTCATGCGAGCTCAGGTGCATCTCCTTTCCGATCATCTGTGCGTAGGCGCGGACGCGGTCGGAATGGCCGCGGGTCAGGCGGTCGTGCGAGTCCAGCTCCGCCACCAGAGCGAGGAGCCGCTCGGCGGCCTCGACCGGCGTCGACCGGTCGTTCAGCGTTCTCGCGTGGGCGACGCGCTGCGCCAGCGTCTCCACCGTGTTCGAGCGCATCGCCGCGCGGAACCGGGATGGCGCCGCATCCGGAAAGACCAGGGAGAGCTTGTAGAGCGCGACGAGAGGGAGGAGCCGGCGAGTGACGCGCTCGATCGCGACGAGCACCACCGTCGCCGCCCCACTGATCACGACCCACCAGCCGATGAAGAGCAGGAACGAGCTCGTCGGCACCGCCACGAACCCGCTCGCGACGCGTACGAACAGGATCGAGCCGGCGATCGGCACCAGGAACGCAAAGGCGCGGATCAGCCCGGCCTGCACGGGCCGGGCCGCCCAACGCTGGACGGTCTGATCCGACGCCGCAGGAAATTCCCTCGGATGAGGCATTCTCAAGCCTTTATCGGCCTCGCGGCGCGCGTCTTTACCCGCCGACCTCGTTCATCGCGCTCTCAGGCCCCAGCCGAGCCGGCCCACGGCCACTGGCGCTCCCTGACCTGCGGCGTCGGAGCTACCAGTCGGTCGGGCGATAGTCCTTGAGGAACTTGCCCCAGACGTGATCGCCGGTGTTCGTGCCGTCGATGATCGGGTCGACGATCCGCGCCGCCCCGTCGACGATGTCGAGCGGCGGCCTGAACCGGTGCTCGGCCGTCTTCTGCTCGGCGATGTGCAGCGGATCCTCGTCGGTCACCCAGCCGGTGTCGACGCTGTTCATGTGGATCCCGTCGCCGTAGTAGTCGGTCGCGGAGGTGCGCGTCATCATGTTGAGCGCCGCCTTCGCCATGTTCGTATGCGGGTGCCGCGTGGTCTTGAAGCGCCGGTAGAACTGCCCTTCGACCGCCGAGACGTTGACGATGTGCTTGTCGCGGTCGGCGGTGCGCAGCAGCAGCGGCTTCAGCCGGGCGTTGAGGACGAACGGGGCGACGGCGTTGACGAGCTGCGTCTCGAGCAGCTCGACCGTCGACACCTCGGCGAGGAGGAACCGCCACGAGTTGCGGCCGCGCAGGTCGACCTGCTGGAGATCCTGGTCGAGCCGCCCCTCGGGGAACATGCTCCCCTGGTCGGCGGTCTCGTCGGGCAGGAGACGCACCTGGGAGAGCGCAGCAGACGAGGGCGACCCGGCGACCGCAAGCGCCGCCTCGTCGAGGACAGGCGCGCCGCGCTCGAGCATGTCGTAGCGCCGTACGCCCTCGTAGTCGCCGATCAGTCGCTGCACCTCGGAGGGCAGCGAGTGCTCCGAGGCGAGCTCCGCGTCCAGCATGTGCCTGTAGAAGCCCGGAGGCCGGCGGACGGTCTGGCAGGCGTTGTTGACGATGTAGTCGAGCCGATCGTGTGTCGCCTCGAGGTGGTGGCAGAACGCCTCGACGCTCGGTGTGTGGCGCAGGTCGAGGCCGTAGATCTCGAGCCGGCCGCTCCACTCCTCGAAATCCGGCTCCCGCGCGTAGCGTGCGGCCGAGTCTCGCGGGAACCGGGTCGTGACGACGACGTGCGCCCCGGCGCGCAGGAGCTTGATCCCCGCCTGGTAGCCGATCTTCACCCGCCCGCCGGTCAGGAGCGCCACGCGGCTCTCGAGGTCGGCGGTCTCCGACCGCTTCCCGAAGTTGAACGCACCGCACGGGGGACAGAGCTGGTCGTAGAAGGGATGGAGCTCACGGTAGGGCTGCTTGCACACGTAGCAGTGCTGCTCTTCGATCGTCGCGCGAGCGCCGCCGCCCCGCTGCTCCGCGTCGAAGCCCTTCGGCGGGTAGACGTTCGGCGTCGTGAACACCGGCTTCTCCCGCAGGACGCGGATGCCCGCACCCGCGAGCAGCGACTCGTCGGCGCCGATCCTCGCCGCCTTCTCCTGCTTGCGCTGCGCCTTCGTGAAACGGCGGCGTTGCGCGACGTCGGGATTGAACACGTCGGCCGCCGCCGACTGGAGCCGCGTCCGCTCCTCGAGCGAGAGCAGGCCGAGCAGGCTGCGGTCGCGGACGACCGACTCGAGCAGCTCGGTGGCGGCGCGGAGCCGCGCCGCGGTGTCGTCGGGTGACTCCGCGGAATCAGTGTGGCGTGCAGTCGACATCGCCCGGCAGGGTATCGGTGGTGAGCCCCTGCCGGGATGGGCTCAGGCGTGGCCGATCAGCAGCTCTCCCGGCACGAGCACCACGTTCCAGACCGCCAGCGCCCACCGGCCGAGCTTCGTGGTCGGCAGCACGACGACCCGGTGACGTGCGCCCGAGCAGCCGCCCGCCGGTTGTTGAATCGGGCATCCTCGCTCCCTCATCACCATCGTCGCGGGCGGCAATCCGCCCGTCATCCGGTCCTCGAGCGAGCACTTGCCTCTTTCCGCACGGTCGCTGCAGGCGCTCTCAGCGCTCGCCGGCCGCCGCGTCGAGCGCGCGCCGGACCCGATCGCCCAGCACCGCCAGGCGCTCGACCG
>DAIOGR010000031.1:12324-13596 GCA_036745155.1 Gaiella sp. | reverse complement strand
GCCCCACTCGATGCTTGCTGTTCGCGGGTCAGCCGCTGCGCGGCCGACCCGCGAGATCCTGAAGGGGCGCGCTTCGCGCGCCCTGGTAGCCGGCGCGACGTTTCCTCAACCCCACGAGCGCGTGTGTCGACGCGCTCACGCCGCACCTCGGAGTGCGGCCAGGACGACCGGGTCGATCGCGTCGGTGCCGTCCACGCGCTCCTCCAGGTTCTCGACACCCGCCCAGTCCTCGAGGGTCGCGTGCCCGAGCGCGGCCAGCCGCTCGTGCAGCTCGGCACGCAGCTCGTCGTCGACGGGGATCCACTCCGACCGCGGCGTGCTGCCGAACAGCGCCTGGTGCAGCCCGTAGAGGCGCCTCAGCTCCTCGAGCGGGCGCGGGTGGTCGTCCACGCGCAGGTCGACGAGGGTGTCCGACAGGCCGGCATAGCCGCCGTCGCGCTCGACCACGAGCAGTGCCGCCGACTGCTGGCCGCGGCTGTCTCCGCCCGCCGCCTGCGCTGCGTCCAGGCAGGCGAGCAACCTCTCAGCGAGAGGGCGGGTGGCCGTCGCCGCGAACGTGCCGGCGAGCGCGTCCACCGTCGCCGCGGACACGAGGATGTTCCCCTGCGCCGCGTAGCCCACACCCGTGCGGCCGCCGGCCCACGCGTGGCACCCGCTGCCGGTGAACGTCGCGGCCCTTCCCTCCGCGTCGACGACCCCGAGCTGGCGCTGGTCGCGGTCGGGATCGGCCGACGTGAGGGCCGCCACCACCTCGTCGGCCGAGGCACCGGAGGCGAGCAGGGCGAGGCCGTCGGGCCCGTACCGCGGATTCGCGTAGGACTGCGTCGCGATCGCGCCGACGTGGGGTGCCGCCCACGGGACGACCGACCCGACCGCGAGAAACTTCGACTGCGTCGCCACGCCCCACCGTCCGGCGGCGAGGTCGCAGGCGCAGATCGAGTACGTCGCGACGACCGGCAGGTCAGCCATACGTGAGCTCGGCGAGGTCGAGCGACAGGAGCTTCGGGTCGCGCACCAGCACACAGGCCACCTCGGGGTGCGCAAGCGCCTCCTTCACCTCGGCTGCGCTCGAGGCGCGGACGACCACCGGGATGCCGCGCGCGTGCGCGGCTCGCAGCTCCGTGGCGTCCCGAGGCGGCCTCTCGAAGACGACGGCGTCGGCGGTCTCCAGGGAGCCCTCCAGCGCGATCTCTGGCACCCGGCGTCCGGTGGCGCCGAACCAGCGCTCGCGTGCCGTCACAGGTCGATCGTCTCCCCCGGCGCGAGCTCGAG
>DAIOGR010000031.1:0-12224 GCA_036745155.1 Gaiella sp. | reverse complement strand
GCGTCGGTGAGCGTGACGCGCAGGCCTGCCACCTCGACGGAGCCGCCCTTGTTGAGGGCCTCCCGCATGTCCGGCTCGGCATGCATCTGGGCGGCCAGCCAGCCGCGCAGCTCCACCTGTGCGATCACCGGACAGGCGAAGGCCTGGCCAAGCCGCGCCGCGTCGCCGACGTGGTCGCCGTGGCCGTGGGTGACGAGGATCGCGTCGAGCCGCTCCGGCTCGAGCTCCGAGGCGGGGCAGCTCGGGTTGCCGGTCAGGAACGGGTCGACGTAGACCCGCTTCCCTGCGGGCGTGTCGAGCCTGAAGGCGGCGTGCCCGAGCCAGGTCAGAGCGGTGGCCATGCCGAGAGGGTAGACGACGGGGTCAGGTGAGCCCGAGCAGGCCCGGCACCTCGGGCACCGTGCGCGCCACCAGGGCGCCGTGCGGGGCGGCTCCCTCGCGGCCGCCCGGCATCCAGACGGCCGCTGCGAGGCCGGCGCGCAGCGCTCCCAGCACGTCGTTCTCGAGCGAGTCCCCCACCATGGCCGTCTCCGCGGCGGCGGTCCCGAGCAGGGCGAGCGCCAGCTCGAAGGCGCGCTCGTCTGGCTTCGCCACCCCGAGCTCGCCGGAGACGGCGATCGCGTCGACCTCCGCTCCGACGCCCGACGTCTCCAGCTTCCGCCGCTGGAACCCGGATGGGCCGTTGGTGAGCACGCCGACGCGGATGCCCCGCTCGCGCAGCTCGCGGACGGTCTCGATCGCTCCGGGAGCCGGCACCATTTCGTCGGCGATGCGGGCCTTCTCCGCGATGTACGCCTCGAGCAACTCGTCTTCCAGCGGCCCCCACGGCTCGAGCGCGTCGGCGAGACGCAGGCGGCGGAAGGCCGGCAGGTCGATGTCCCCGGCGGCGAGGGCCGGGTAGTGGCGGTGCAGCGCCTCGAGGTAGCGCGAGCGCAGCGCGTCGCGATCGAGTCCGTCGAAGCGGGAGGCGATCAGCGTCGCAACGTCGTTCCAGATTCGCTCCTCGACCGCGGACGAGTCCGCGAGGGTGTCGTCGAGGTCGAAGAGGACGCCGCGGATGCGGGGCAACGTCAGAACGGCAGCGACGCGGCCGCGTCCCTCGCGAGCTCGACCAGCGGCTCGACGAAGAAGAACGTGCCGACGGTGAGCGCCACGGCGGCGCCGATCGCGGCTGACAACAGCGGGTCGTGCGGCGGCGAGCCGCCGGCGACGACGAGGTCGGCCCGCGCCGAGGCGGGCCGCATGAACATGGCCCGCACCACCGCCAGGTAGTAGTAGATGCTCACCGCGGTGGCGATCACGCCGATCACGACGAGCCACCACCAGCCGGCCTCGTACGCGGCGGAGAAGACGTAGAACTTCCCGATCATGCCGCCCGTGAGCGGGAAGCCGGCGAAGCCGAGCATGAACACCCACATGGCGACGCCGTAGAAGGGCCGCTCCCAGCCGTACCCCTCCAGCGTCGTCAGCGTGACCGGCCGCTCGAGCTCGCGCTCCCGGGCGGCGACGACGGCGAACGCGCCGAGCGACGCGGCGCCGTAGGGGATCAGGTAGAAGAGCAGCGCCCGCCCGCCGAGCGGCGTGTTGGCCGCGATCGCGATCAGCATGAAGCCGGCCTGCGACACCGACGAGTAGGCGAGCATCCGCTTCACGTCCCTCTGCACGAGCGCAGCGAGGTTGCCGATCACGAGCGACGCGACGGCGAGCACCGCCACCGCCACCGACCAGATCTCGGCCTGCTCGGGGAACGCCGTCACGAGGATGCGCAGCGTCACGACGAGCGCCGCTGCCTTCGTGGCCGCCGACATGAATGCCGTCACGGCAGTTGGGGCGCCCTGGTACACGTCGGGCGTCCACATGTGGAACGGCGCGACAGACGCCTTGAAGGCCAGGCCGGCCAGGATCAGCGCCAGGCCGACGACGAACAGCGGGTCGTCGGCCCCCGGGGCCAGGCGAATCGCGTTGAAGCCGAGCTCACCCGTCGCACCGTAGGTGAGCGCCGAGCCGAACAGCAGGATGGCGGAGCCGAAGCTGCCGACGATCAGGTACTTGAGGCCGGCTTCGAGCGACGCCTTCCGGTGTGTGTCGAGAGCGGTGAGGATGTAGAGCGCGATCGAGAACCACTCGAGCCCGAGGAACAGCGTCATCAGGTTCTCGGCGGAGACGAAGAAGAGCATGCCGCCGCCGGCTGCGGCGAGAAGCGCGTAGTACTCGCCGACGTGGTCGCGCCGGCGGTCTCCCCACGAGACGAGCACCGCCAGCAGGCCTGCGACGGCGAGGATCACCTGGGCGAGAGCAGCGAGCCGGTCGCGGGTCATCGACTCGGCGATCAGTAGCTTCTGCTCGGGTGAGCGGTCGAACAGCACGGCGGCGAGGACGCCGGCCGTGACGAAGCCGGCGCCCGTCACGACGACCGAGAAGGCCTTGCGGGCGAGCACGGGCACGAGCACCGCGCCCAGCAGGCAGATGCCGGAGGCTGCGAGCAGCGCCAGGGCCGGCGACAGGGCGAACCAGTCGACCTTGGGGGTCACGATCGAGGCACCGAGGATCACGGTGCCGCCTCCGAGATCGTGGCCGCCGGAGCGTCACCGGGGAAGGAGCGCTCGCTGATCGCTGCCGGCCAGACGGACAGCGCGAGCAGCAGCGCCACGAGCGGCACCACGAGCAGCAACTCCGGGCCGGCGAGGTCGCGTGCTTCGTCCCGCACTGCCTCGCCGCGCGCCCGGTGCAGGATGGCGGAGATGAGGCGGAGCGTGTACATGGCGGCCAGCACGATCGCGGCCGCTCCCACGGCGGCGTAGCCCCAGCCGCGGTCGAACACACCGGCGAGGATGGCGAACTCCCCGGCGAAGTTGGACGAGCCGGGGACGGCGAGGGTGAACATGCCGACGACCATCACGAGCGTCGCCAGCGCGGGCCGCCCCTTTGCGAGTCCGCCGAGCCGGTCGAACCGGTCGGTGCCGGTGCGCTCGATCAGCATGCCGGCGAGCAGGAACATGGCGGCGGAGACGAGGCCGTGGCTGATCGAGTGGAGCACGGCACCGTCGAGGCCGAGGTCGTTCGTCGCGAAGATCCCGAGCGTGATCAGACCCATCTGGCCCATGGACGAGTAGGCGACGACGCCCCGGATGTCCGGCTGGCGGAACGCCAGCAGCGAGCCGTACACGAGGCCGCCGGCGGCGAGCACGAGCAGCAGCGTGCGCCAGTCGTCGACCGGCTCGGGGAAGTGGCGCAGCACGATCCACACGAGCCCGAACACCGCCGCCTTGGAGACGACCCCCGAGAGCAGGGCGGCCACCTCCGGCGGCGACTCCGTGTACGCGGCACGCAGCCAGCCGTGGAACGGCAGAAGGGGCGCCTTCACGGCGAACGCGGCCACGAAGCCGAAGAAGATCCAGTCGTTGCCGCTCGTGCCCGACTCGATCAGGGAGAACGTGCCCTGGGAGAGGCCGAAGGCGACGATCGAGGCCAGCATCAGCAGCGACCCGGCCATCGTGTAGATGACGAACGTGACGGTGGCGCTGACGCGATCGGGCCCGCCCCAGACGCCGACGAGCACGTAGATCGGGATCAGCATCGCCTCGAAGAAGACGTAGAAGAGCAGCAGGTCCTGGGAGGCGAAGACGCCGACGACGGCGCCGACGAGGAACAGCATCAGCCCGAAGTACGCGCGCGGGCGTTCGCGGCCCACCCAGGCGCCGTAGCCGATGGCGGCAGCGCCGAGGACGACCGTGAGGCCGGCGAGCCACAGCGAGAAGCCGTAGAAGCCGACCAGATACTGGACGCCCAGGTCGCTGAACCAGTCCTGCTGGGCCGAGCTCTGCAGGGCGGTCGAGCCGAAGTCGAAGCCGGCGAGCGTCACGACCCACAGGACGACCTCGGTGAGCGCGACGAGGACGGCGAGCCCGGCCGTCGCCTCACGTGGCAAGGGCGCCGCCCAGACGACGATCGCGGCGACGAGGGGAAGCAGGATGAGGAGGGTTGTCAGCATCAGCGCACGACCAGGAAGACGATGGCGAGAACGACGACGCTGGCCGCGATCGCGAGCGCATAGGTGCGGAGCAGCCCGCTTTGCAGGCGGGCCACCTCGCCGGCCGCCTCGCGGGTGCCGCGGCCGATCTGGACGAGCGAGCGCTGCACCACCGGTGCCTCGACGTCGTCCCGCAACCGTGCGGCAAGCGCCTGCGCCGGGCGCGAGAAGAGGGCGTCGTACAGCTCGTCGAAGTAGAGCTTGTGCTCGAGAGCGGTGCGGACGCCGGGGCTCGCGACGAGCTCGCGGCCGGCACCGAAGGCGCTCCTGGCGATGAGGATGCCGGCGACCCCGAGCGTGACCGCGATCAGCGAGGTCAGGTAGTCCTGGCCGGTCGACGGCTCGACGAGCGGCTCCGCGACCTCGCCGATCCAGCTGGAGAACGGGTGCCACAGGCCGGGGATGTTGATCAGGCCGCCGACGGCGGCCAACACGGCGAGCACGCCTACCGGGATCAGCATCGACTGCGGGCCCTCGGCGTGCGAGTGCCCGGCATGGGCGGCGGCGCTCTCGGGGCCGTGTGCGTGATCGCCGTGGCCGCCCGCATGGTCCAACACGCACTGGGACGGCTCGCCGTGGAAGACGAGGTAGTAGAGCCGGAACGTGTAGAGGCCGGTGAGGAACGCCCCCAGGAGCGCGACGACGAACAGCGTCCAGCCGAGCGCGCCGCCGTCGGCCAGCGCCGAGGCGATGATCGCGTCCTTCGACCAGAAGCCCGACAGCGGCGGGATCCCGACGAGCGCGAGCGAGCCGATCAGGAAGACCGCGCTCGTGGTCGGCATGAAGCGCTTCAGGCCGCCCATCTGACGGATGTCCTGTTCGCCTGCGAGGTGGTGGATGACGACGCCGGCTGCGAGGAAGAGCAGCGCCTTGAAGAACGCGTGCGTAAGCAGGTGGAACATCGCGGCCGAGTACGCCCCGATGCCGGCCCCGAGGAACATGTAGCCGATCTGGGACATGGTCGAGTACGCGATCACGCGCTTGATGTCGTTCTGGACGAGCGCGATCACCCCGGCGACCAGCAACGTGACGGCGCCGATGACGGCGGCGAGGTGCTGCACGTCCGGCGCCGCTTCGAAGAGGGGGTGGGTGCGAACGATCAGGTACACACCGGCCGTCACCATCGTGGCTGCGTGGATGAGTGCGGAGACCGGGGTCGGGCCCTCCATCGCGTCGGGCAGCCACGTGTGCAGCGGCAGCTGCGCCGACTTGGCGACGGCGCCGCCGAGCAGTCCGAGCGCCACGAGGTTGGTCGTGCTCGACGAGAGCTCCCCGCGGGAGGCTGCGTCGAAGGCGGTCGTGAAGTCGAGCGAGCCGGTCTTCGCGATCAGCAGGAAGAACCCGAGCGCCATCGTCGCATCGCCGATCGCGTTCATCAGGAACGCCTTCTTGGCGGCCGCGACCGCCTCGGGGCGATCGTGGTAGAAGCCGATCAGCAGGTACGAGGCGAGGCCCACGAGGCCCCAGCCGACCAGCAGCAGCAGCAGGTTGCCGCCCTGCACCAGCATCAGCATGGAGAAGACGAACAGCGCCATGTACGCGAAGTAGCGGCGCTCCTCGTCCTCGCCCGCCATGTAGCCCATCGAGTACCAGACGATCAGCCCGCCGACGCCGGTGACGATCAGCATCATCGTCAGGGCGAGCGGGTCGACGAGGATCTGCAGGCCGATCCGGAAGTCGCCGGCGGCGAGCCAGGTCCAGGCGGTGGACAGCTCCTCGCGGTCGGCGGCGTCCCTGCCCGCCGTGGCGAGGAACGACGCGAGCGCACCGGCGAAGCCGGCGAAGACGGAGAGGGTCGAGACCCACCCGGCCGTACGGCGGCTGATCCGCGTGCCGGCGAGCGTGATCGCGAGCGCGCCCGCGAGCGGCGCGAGCAGGCACAGCCAGGCTCCTGCGACCATCATCCGCGCAGCTCTCGCAGCAGGTCGACGTCGAGCGGGAGGTTGCGCCGGGCCATGGCGACGATCAGGCCGAGCCCGACACACACCTCGGCCGCCGCCACTGCCATGACGGCGATCGCGAACACCTGGCCGTCGACGGTGCCGAAGAGCCGCGAGAAGCTGACGAGCGCGAGGTTCCCGGAGTTGAGCATGATCTCGAGCGACAGCAGCACGATCAGCGGGCTACGCCGCAGCAGCACGCCGGTGGCGCCGATCGCGAACAGCGTGCCGCTGACGGCGAGGTACCAGGGGACACCGGGGCCCATCACGATCCGTCGTCCTCCGCGCTCGCCTTCGTCCCGAGCACGACGCCGCCGACCGCGGCGACGAGCAGCACGATCGAGGTGATCTCGAACGCGAGCAGGTGGTCGGTGAGGAAGAGCTTGCCGATCTCCGCGGGGCTGCCGAAGGAGGTGGGGACGGCCGCTTCATCGGAGAGCCTGCCGCCCGCCTTCAGCAGCAGGGCCACCAGCACCTCCACGAGCAGCGCCGCACCGGCGACGAGGGCGCCGAGCTGCATCCAGCCGGGCCCGCCGGCCCACGGCGTGTCTGCCCGCCCGCCGAGGTAGGCGATCACGAACAGGAACATCACCATCACCGCGCCCGCGTAGACCAGGATCTGCGCGGCCGCGACGAACTCCGCCGAGGCGAGCAGGTACAGGACCGCGAGCGAAGCGAGGTTGCCGATCAGCGCGAGCGCCGAGAAGAACGGGTTCGAGAAGCTGACGACGGCGAGGCCGGTGCCGAGGCACGCCAGCGCGGCGAGGATCCAGATCACCCAGACGAGGAAGTTGCCCATCGGCCTAGCTCGAGGTCTTGTAGGCCGGGATCGGCGTGTCGAAGAGGTCGGGATCCTGCACGGGAACCCGCTTGATCGGCTCGATCAGCAGCATGTCCTTGGTGTAGATCAGGTCGTCACGTGAGTACTCGGAGATCTCGAACTGGTTGCCCAGGGTGATGGCGTCGAACGGGCAGGCGAGCTCGCAGTAGCCGCAGAAGATGCAGCGGCTCATGTTGATCTCGTAGATCCGCGCATACCGCTCGCCTGCCGAGACGCGGTTGTCGGGCGTGTTCTCCGCTGCGACGACGCGGATGCAGTCGGAGGGGCAGGCGGCCGCGCAGAGCGAGCAGCCGACGCACTTCTCGAGGCCGTTCTCGTGCCGGTTGAGCATGTGGCGGCCGCGGAAGCGCGGATACACCGCACGCTTGAACTCCGGATACTGCTGCGTGATCGGCTTCTTGAAGATCTGCCGGAAGGTGACCCCGAATCCCTTGAGTGTCCCGAACGGTTGAGGGCTCAAGTGGAACACCGCCCTTCGGCCGGTCTTCCACTAGTCGACCGGCAACGCCCCGTGACCAGCGGGCGGCTCCGGTAGCGAGTCTGGTGCTCGCTCATAGAGCGACCACCAGAATCGCTGTCACGACCGCGTTGAGCGTGGCGACCGGCAACAGCACCTTCCACCCGAACCGCATCAGCTGGTCGTAGCGCAGGCGCGGCACGGTCGTGCGCACCCAGATGAAGAGGAAGAGGAGCAGGAAGAGCTTGAGGATGAACCAGAGCGGCCCCGGCAGGAGCGGCCCGTGCCAGCCGCCCAGGAACAGGGTCACGCAGAGCGCGGAGAGCGTGATCAGGTTGATGTACTCGGCCATCGAGAAGAGCCCGAAGCGCATGCCGCCGTACTCGGTGTGGTATCCGGCCACGAGCTCCTGCTCGGCTTCCGGTAGGTCGAAGGGCGCACGGGCCGTCTCCGCCGTGCCGGCGAGCAGGAAGATGACGAAGCCGACGAACTGCGGCAGCACGTACCAGGTGTCGTTCGCCTGCGCCTGAACGATGTCGACCAGCGAGAGCGAGCGCGCCATCAGGATCACGCCGAGCACGCTCAGGGCGAGCGACACCTCGTAGGAGACGAGCTGGGCGCACGTGCGCATGGAGCCGAGCAGGGCGAACTTCGAGTCGGACGCCCAGCCGCCGACGATGAACCCGTAGATCCCGAGCGAGCCGATCGCGAAGATCAGGAGCAACGCGATCGGCAGGTCGGCCACGTAGCCGTTCACCTGGTAGCCGGCGATCTCCCAGCCGGGCCCCCACGGGATCACCGAGAAGGTGGTGAGGGCGGTGAACGCGGCGAGGAACGGGGACGAGATGTAGAGGACGTCGATCGCTGCCGCCGGGAAGAAGCTCTCCTTGCGGATCAGCTTCACCATGTCCGCGATCGGCTGCAGCAGGCCGTAGGGGCCGGCGCGGTTCGGCCCGTAGCGGAGCTGCATGCGCCCCATGATCTTGCGCTCGGCCAGCGTCAGGTAGGCGAACGTCACGAGGACGAGGTTGATGATGATCGCAGCCTTGATCAGCGCGATCCACCAGGGCTCGCCGTTCGCTCCCGTCGCGAGCCAGAGGCTGTGGGTCATGCCGGGCTCCTCACGACCTCGACCTGCAGGTGCAGGTCTCCCGCATGCTCGTCCGCGACGCGTGCGACGCCGTCCACGAGCTTGCGGCTGACCCGCGCCCGCAGCTCCACCGACGTCCCGTTGGAGCGGACGGTGACGGTGTCGCCGCTCGCAATGCCCCGCTTGGAGGCTTCGGCGGCCGAGAGCTCGACCTCGGCCTCGGGCCGCTGGAACTGCAGCTCGCGCACCCGCTCCACCTGGGGGCCCGAGAAGAGCGGCCGGTAGCGGAGCAGGCGCAGGTCGCCCACGAACTTGCCCTGCGGCGCCGGCCGGCCGGCCCGCGCCGTTTCGACGGCGGGCTCGGGCGCGACGTAGGGAGCCCGCTCGGGCAGCGCCCCCAGGGGGCCGATCTCGCCGCCGGCGAGGCTCCCGAGCGCTGTCGCGGACAGCTCGTCGAACACGACCGTGGTGTGCGGCGACAGCTCCACCTCGAACCGCCCGGCGAGCTTCGCGATCCACGCGAGCTCGTCGGGCACGGGCGGCATCACCGCGCGGCGCTGGCGCTGGAGCCGGCCCTCGAGGTTGATCAGGGTGCCGTCGCGCTCGAGTGGGCTCGTGGCCGGCAGCACCAGGTCGGCCCAGCCGACTGCGATGCCGTGGAACATCGTGATCGCGATCACGTGCTCTGCCTTCTCGGCGAGCGCTCGCACGCCGGCGTCGGCGGCCGCCTCGACGCCGGAGACGATCAGGAGGCCGATCGGCTCCGGGTTCGTCTCCTCCTCGTCGCTGGCAGCTGCCCAGGCGAGCGCGACGCCGCCTGCGTTCGCGGTGGCGGGCAGGTGGAAGGCGCCGCAGCCGGGCTTTCCCTCGAAGCCGAGCGCATGTGCGGCCTCCGCCAGGCGCGCGCCGCCGCCGCCGCCCGGGCCCGACCAGACGAGGACAGCCCGCTCGGAGCCGCGCAGCCGCTCGCCCAACTCGTGCCCCGACTCCGCGAGTGCCTTCAGCGCAGCAGCAGCACCGCCCGGGCTCGTGGGCACTGAGCCGGCCGGCCCGTACCGCACGATCTCGCCGCCGTTGCGGGCTGCCGCCTTCAGCCAGAGCTCGACGATCGGGGCGCGGTCGGCGACGGCGTCGTCACCGACGACGACGACGAGCTGTGCCTCCGCGATCGCCGAGAGCGGGAGCCGGAAGGCGTCCAGGGCCGAGGAGGTCGACTCGGGCAGCACGGCCGAGTGGGCGTCGAGGCCCACCCGCAGGAGCCTGGCGAGGCCGTACGCCTGCTCGAGCGTCTCGGACCCGGAGAGCGCCGTGACGATACGTCCCCGCGCCCCGCGGAGCAGCTCCTCGGCCCGGTCGAGCGCCTCGTCCCACGAGGTCTGCTCGAGGCCGAGCCGGCCGCGCGCGAGGGGATCCGTGATGCGGTCCTCCGCCTCCAGGTACGGGTAGGTGAAGCGGCCCTTGTCGCAGATCCAGCCGCCGTCGATCTCCGGGTGGTTGCGGCTCAGCACCCGCTTCACCTTGCCCTCCCGGGTCGTCACGCTGACGTTGCAGCCCACGGGGCAGAGGCCGCAGACGGTGGGGACGTTCTGGATCTCCCACGGCCGCGCCTCGAAGCGGTACTGGGTGGAGGTGAGCGCCCCCACGGGGCACAGCTCGATCACGTTGCCGGAGAACGGCGCCCGGTAGGGGTCGTCGCCGAAGGTGGCGATCTCCGTGTGGGCGCCGCGGTTGCGGGCGATCAGCTGCTCGTCCTCTGCGACGTCGGACGAGAAGCGCGTGCAGCGGTAGCAGAGGATGCAGCGCTCACGGTCGAGCGCGATCAGCGGCGACACCGGGATCGGCTTCTCCAGCGTGATCTTCGCGAACGACATGCGCGTGTTGCCCGGCCCGTAGCGGAACGTCAGGTCCTGCAGCGGGCACTCGCCGCCCTTGTCGCACACCGGGCAGTCGAGCGGATGGTTGACGAGGATGAACTCGAGCGTCGCGTTCTGCCCATCCGCCGCCTTCTCGGAGGACGCCGCGGTGCGGACGACCATTCCGTCCTGGGCGGTCAGCGTGCAGCCGGCCTGCAGCTTCGGCAGGCCCTCGATCTCCACGAGGCACATGCGGCAGGCCCCGACCGGAGGCCCGAGCCGAGGCTCGTAGCAGAACACCGGGATCTCGATCCCCGCTGCCGCGGCCGCCTCGACGAGGCCGGTGCCCTTGGGCACGGAGACCTCCCGGTCGTCGATCGTGATCGCGACGAGATCCGTCACGCCAGCGCCTCCGCGGCCGCCTCGTGGGTGTGCTGCAGGACGGGCGCCAGCACGTGCTCGAGCGACGAGGCGCCGTGGAAGGGGCAGCCGCCCTCGTCGATGTGGGCCTGGAACTCGTCCCGGAACTTGTCCACGTAGCTCGCGACGGCGATCGCGTCGGAGTCGCCGAGCGGGCACAGGCACTTGCCGTTGATCCGCTCGGCCACCGAGAGCAGCAGGTCCATGTCCGCCTGCGCGCCGCGGCCGTCCTCGATCTTCTGGAGGATGCTCGAGAGCCAGCGCGTGCCGACGCGGCACGGCGTGCACTTGCCGCAGGATTCGTGCTCGTAGAACTGCGAGACGCGGACGGCCAGCTGCACCATGCAGCAACGGTCGTCGATCACGATCACGGCGGCCGAGCCGATCGCGGTGCCGGCGCCGACGAGCGAGTCGAAGTCGAGCGTCACGCGACCCGCCTCCTCCGCGGTGAGGATCGGGGTCGACGAGCCGCCCGGGATCACGGCCTTGAGGGCGCGGCCGTTCGCGATGCCGCCGCCTACCTCGTAGATCAGGTCTTTCAGCGGGAAGCCGTGCGGCAACTCGTAGTTGCCGCCGTTGACGACGTTGCCGGACAGCGAGAACACGCGCGTGCCGGTCGAGTTCTCCACCCCGAGCTTTGCGTACTCGGCGCCCCCGAGCTCGAGCACCGAGGTCGCGGTCGTGATCGACTCGACGTTGTTGACGGCGGTGGGTGACGCGTACAGGCCGGCGATGGCGGGGAACGGCGGTTTCGTGCGCGGCTGGCCGCGCCTGCCCTCGAGTGACTCCAGCAGAGCCGTTTCCTCCCCGCAGATGTAGGCGCCGGCGCCGCGGTGGAGGACGATCGTGATGTCGCCCAGGAGGCCCTGCGGTCGCATCTGCTCGAGCGCGTCGACCAGCACCTCGAACTCCCGCTGGTATTCACCACGGATGTAGATGAAGACGTGCTTCGACTCGATCGCGTGCGCGGCGATGAGGCAGCCTTCGAGGAAGCGGAACGGCACGCGCAGCATGATCTCCCGATCCTTGAACGTGCCCGGCTCCGATTCGTCCGCGTTGACCACCAGATAGTGCGGCTTGTCGAGCTTGTCCGGCTTGGGGACGAAGCTCCACTTGCGGCCGGTGGGGAAGAAGGCGCCGCCGCGGCCGCGGAGGTTCGAGGCGTTCAGTTCCTCGATCACCTCGTCGGGCGTCATCGTGCGCGCCTTCGCGAGCGCGGCGAAGCCGCCGACCGCCTCGTAGTCGGCGATCGCCGTGAGGGCGCCGCCGTCGGTGCCGGCGAAGACGATCTCAGGCGTCGCCGACATCGGCTCCCGCTTCTTCGGCAGCGTCCGAGGCGGCCGGCTCGCGGCCCTCCAGCTCTGCCACGATGGCCGGCACGTCGGCTGCGCGCACGCGCAGCCGGTGCCGGTTGTTGACCGCCACGATCGTCGCCCAGCCGCAGCCGCCGAGGCACTCGACCGTCCGCAGCGTGTAGGCCCCGCCTGTCCGGCCGGCAGGCAACCCGAGCTCGGACTCGAACGCCTCCACGACCTGCTGCGCGCCGTTCAGGGCGCACGAGATGTTGGTGCACACCTCGATCACGGTCTCGCC